>JAZQXK010000026.1:0-12744 GCA_045632785.1 Faecousia sp. | reverse complement strand
GCACAATCCCTCAGTCACGCTGTTCGCGTGACAGCTCCCTTTCACAAGGCTGCGCCCGCAGGCGCGTGCAGAGCGCAACCGCCGAAGGCGGCTCTTAGCGCGGAGCTGAGCCTTGGGTGCTGCCGCACCAGTGCAACCCATCGATTCGTAAGATAAACAGGAATTTACCCACCCACGGACACTAAGCCGCAGGCGCACATTTATATAGTCCAAGATTATCTTGATTGGGGTTGCGTGTTGTAATTCTGCACAGTTTTTGAGTTCAAAAAAGTTCAAATGTGTTTTTTGTTGAGTTTCTGTGCGTGACGCAATCCCGCGCAGAAACTCTCTTTTTATCTTGAAATGACTTGACCGAAGCCGTTTGCTCAAAATTTGACCCGTGGTTTGTTATGGGTCAGCAGGTATCAAAATGGGGCAAAATCAGCCATTCACCCCATAAATCTATCACACCAAACGCTCCAAATTGTAAATTTTCGTTCCTGGAGTGAGACAAATGGGGTTGAGTACGCTACAATATATGAGAAGTTAAAAATTATCGTCTGAAAATGTGTAAGATTTCCAGACGGTTTCCGTGTATGTAGGTGAAAGGAGGTCTGTCTATGGAAGATAGAGAAATAGTAAATCTGTATTGGGAACGAAACTCCAATGCAATCAAAGAGACAGCCTCTAAATATGGTGGGTACTGTAAGACGATTGCAAAGAACATACTTGGCAACAATGAGGACGCAGAAGAATGTGTCAACGATACATACTTGAATACTTGGAACTCCATTCCTCCCAATCGTCCTAATGTTCTTTCTACCTATTTAGGGAAGATAACAAGAAATCTGTCCTTTGATAGATTTAGACACAGACACGCCGATAAGCGTGGCGGTGGAGAAATCGAACTTGTCCTTGACGAATTGGGTGAGTGTGTATCTGGTGCTGACAGCGTAGAGCAGGAAGTTGAGAAGAAAGAACTTGTTCGAGCAATCAACAGTTTTCTTGATACCCTCTCACAAGAGAAGTGCAACATCTTCTTATGCCGTTATTGGTATGCAATCCCTGTATCAGAGATTGCAATACGCTTTGGTATGAGTGAGGGAAATGTATCTGTTACCCTTAATCGTATCCGTAGCAAACTGAAAAATTATCTTAAAGAAAGGGGTTATGACCTATGAAGAAAGAAGAACTCTTTAATATCATTGGTGAGGTGGACGAGCAGAAAGTTGCCGCTGCAGGTATGGCTATGAATACAAAGAAGAAGTCCCGCCCCGTTTGGGTTAAATGGGGTGCTATGGCTGCTTGTCTGTGCCTTGTGGTTGTGGGTGCATTGACGATGTTCCCTTATGAGAACTGGACTGAACACCAGGCAGATGACCCTAATTGGAGCAAGACCCATTTTGAAACTGCTGAACTCAGCGAAATTGAGGCAGTATGTGGTACTGACTTACTGTTAGACAAAATTGCTTTGTCAGGTGATTATCACAGCGAATATATCCTTGAAATTACCGAAGAGGGTGATTTCAAAAACACTGACCTTTGGAGTAATCTGTCGGTTAGTGTAACCAATGGCAAAGACATTCACGACCAATCTTCTGAGGGTGTGGATAATGTTTTCTGCTTTATTTCCTTTGACGGTGATACAGGTGCTATCAATCTTCCGCTTTGGGAAAGTGATACCACAATGGAACTGAACGAGTATTCTGTTCAGTACAGCGAGAAAACAAATGAAGAATATGCAGCAGAGGGCATTACTCTTGGTCACAAACAAAATTATCACGGATATGCAGTATTTACCCACAACGGATATACCTACTACCTCTCCACCAATTCTGATAATGCTGACTTCTTTGACAGCATTATCAATCAAATGCTGACAGGTGAGTAAAGGTAGTCAGACAAACTTGAATTTGACAAAGGAGTGTGATTGTATGAAAAAGTTGATAGCACTTGTTTTAGCATTGGTCTGTGTGCTTGGTTTGGTTGGTTGCGGTCAGCCGAAACTGGTTCCACCCGAAGTTGATTTAGATGCTCCCAAAAATGAGTGTTGGCCTGGAACTATTACCGATATTTTCACTGAGGGTAGTGGTACAGATTTGGCAGAGGTCATTAAATTGGAAATTAAAGACCATGACCCTATGCACTTCACTATCATTGAGGACACAGAATATTTGAGATACTATTCTGATACAGGCGAAACCGAAGAGATAACCAAAGAAGACCTTTATGTTGGTGCTTGGGTAGAGATTGATTGTGAGAGTTACCACAATTCAGGGTATCACCCTATCTTCACAATCAAGGTTATTGAGCCTACCAAACCTACAAAGTAAAGGCGGTGATTGTATGAAGAAGTTAATAGCCTTTGTTTTGGCATTGGTCTGTATTGTGGGGTTGGTTGGTTGTTCCAACACCTCAAACGGAGATACAACAGGAACTATAAAGTTCTACTCTGAGGCAACGAAAGAGTTTACTGACCCTGTTTCTACCACTTCCATAGAATTGTCAAAAGAGCAAGAAAAAGAAATCAAGAGGATACTCAAAAATGTCAAAGAATGGACCGATGACCATTCGGTTGACCGTTTCGCATACTATTTTGACGGCGAGTTCACTCTGTCTGATAGTGAGTTTGTGTACTACTTTACTTACGAATATAATGTAATTTACTACGACCATTATTATGCAGAAATTGGTGCAGAGGAAATGGAATTCATTAAAAATATTGGGGTTACAGATTAACGGCTGACCAATTCCAATTTGACAAAGGAGAGTGATGGCATGAAAAAGAGAAAAACTATTATAATGATACTGGTAATAATTATTGCTCTGGCAGTCTCATATTTAATTGCTCCTGGTTTTTCAAAGCAGGGCAACGCATTTGTTACAGACTTTTCCGTTTCTGAAGATGGAACAGAAATGACAATAACCGTCGGTGTAGCAACTTCTATTGGATATATCAGAAAGGTTTCCGAGTATCAGCAACATGGCGGCAAGCTCTATCTTGATTGTTATTCAGCTTTTGGTGGTATCAATGGCTCTTGGGGGGCGAAAAACGAATACACCGTCAAACTGAATGAGGATACCGAGATAATAGCTATATATCGCTCCGCTAACTGTTATGATACCGTCCTGGAAAAGGATGAGAATGGTAAGTGGCAATACGAAGAAGTAGAGTAAATTCCAATTTGTTGAACTGCAAGAAACTCCTGCTCCACCAAAACGGAGCAGGAGTTTCTGCGTCAGAATAGATAGTCCTCGTCAGCGTCGTCAATATCATCGTCATCGTCAACGGTGCTATCGTCATATTTCAGAATGAACAGGCGTTCAAGGTCAACCATATCTCCACCTTTGGAGTAGGTCAGTTCCTTTTCGGGTATTTTGTGGGCGGTGATATATCTGATATCCTCTAAATAGATACTGTATGTCTTATCATTGGAAATCAGGTCGCAGACAATATCTTCAATATCTTCTTTGGGCAAATCCATAATGGCAGAGTACAAAGCCCAATGTTTCATTCGGGTATAGCCTTTGATACCATACTTCTTGCCGTAAGGTCTTAATTTGCCAACGGTGGTTTCCTTAATATATTTCCTATGGTCGAAAGAGATAACACGGTCTTCCTCGTCAAACTTGAAGAACTTGTTGTCGGTCTTTCTTCTCATTTCCTTTGTAGCCTTATCAAGCAGGGCGAGGTATCTGCCCGTTGGCTTTGGTGCTATATAGAAATCTCGCTTTTTCATATCATTTAGAGTAAAAGCGTTCTTGTTCTTCACAAGTTCTGTCAGCAAGATTTCAGCGTCTTTCATTGAGGAAAGAGTGGTCTTGTGGTCGTGTCGCCAGTTGTAGAGGAATGTAAAAGCGTCTACATAGGCAGGCAGACTTTTGGTTGCAACGCCTGTGGTTTCTTTCTCCAAGTTCAATTTCAGATAGTTGTGGAAGGCATTAACACGGGATAAGTTTAAGCCATACTCATACTTGATTTTGCAGAATTCGGTGAATGGCATACTGTTGGCTGTTTCTATGTAATCGAGAACACCGTCAGTATATAACTGTGCTGCAATCTTTTTGTTCTTGGTATAGAGTTCTTTTACTGCATCATCGTCGCTTTGACTTCTCACGCCCGCTATGTAGCCTGCTTTTCGCAGATTGCCCACAAAAGAAGAGGGTCTGACATAATGGGGAATACTTTTCAAAACACAGTAATCCTTGTATAGTGGGCTACCGTCCGAACATAGATAGGTAATATCTTTGAAGTATTGGTCAAAGTGGTCTATGAACATTGCGGGGTCAGCCTTTCCCATACTTGTTATTATGGAGATGGCGTGATTGCTGTTATCTACGGCACAGACTACACAAGCGTATTCTGGACTTAAAACACCCATTCGGCTGGGTGAATATCCACGGCGGGGTAATCTTACTTCAACAGACCTTGGGAGTACATTGATAAGTTTTTTACCCAAATCTGTTCTTGTGCCTTTTTGATTTTCTCTGAAAAATGTTTCGTCTACCTGCACTATGCCCGTCAAGGCAGGCTTTGGCATAAGGCTCATAGCATAGAGCAGTTTATGTCTTGCAAGGTGGACCGATTTTCTGTTAAGGCCTACAAGGTCATAGTCCTTTTCCAAAGTGTCCAGCATTGCATCCAACGAATAATTGTTGACAGTCATTTGAACGAGTTTGACCCACACTTCCCAAGTCCAAGTAGTACCCTCCATAAAGGTATCTGTGGTTACGGAAAAAGTGGTCTTACAGTTTTTGCAGTAGTATCTTTGTAGACCATAGCGGGAGCCATTTTTTACAAAGTTGTTGGAGTTGCAAGACGGACAAGCAGACACAGGGGACAGAGCCTCTAATTTAGTCTGGATTTCCTCTTGCTTCATTTGGTTGATTTGGTCTAAAACCTTTACTTGTCTGACTTTTTCATATTCTTTGAGATAGGCTGTCAGTTCTTCCAATGACAGTTTCATTAGGTGTCTCTTGAATATTACGCTGTCTGGTTTTTTCATATAGTTCACTCCCTTGTATTTTTCGCTTAACACAAGGTATCTTTTTCTGTCTGAAAGTTCCCTGTATCTGTCCAATATCAAAAATGTGGTAATGAACAATTTTCAGAAAAATTATATCATTTTTTGGTTGTTATAACAAGGTTGCTGACCATCAAGATAATAGTGGACTATATAAGCGCACATTTTTCTCATTGACAGCCGTGCTGTTTTGTGCTAAACTAGGGCGCATAAATGGCTTTGACGAAGATAAGCGCACCGGAGAAGACGACCAGAGAGGGTTCTGTTTGCTGGAAGGAACCTGCGCCCCTGTCCGGAGCAGTACCACTTCTGAGCCGCCAGCCGGAAATGGTTGGACGGGCCCGCCCGTTACAGCGGCAATGAGTGGCGGTAGACTCTGTTTGCCGCAACCAGGGTGGAACCGTGGAATACATTTCGTATCCCATCCCTGATCCTGTCAGGGGTGGGGTGTTTTTTATTGGAAGGCTCCTATCCCTAAGAAAAAAAGGAGGAAATCCCCATGAGCGAAGAAAATCTGTACACCTTTGAAAACCCCGAATACCGCAAGACCTATTGGCACACCTGCTCTCACATTATGGCTCAGGCTGTGAAGCGTCTGTGGCCTGAGATCCAGCTTGCCATCGGCCCCGCCATTGAAGAAGGCTTCTACTACGACTTTGATGCTCCCTTCTCCTTCACCCCCGACCATCTGGCACAGATCGAAGCCGAAATGAAGAAGATCTGTAAGGAGCGCATCCGCTTAGAGCGCAGCGAAAAGCCCAGAGCAGAAGCCATTGCCTACATGGAAAGCCTGAACGAGCCCTATAAGGTAGAGCTGATCAACGATCTGCCCGAGGATGCCGTCATCTCCTTCTACACCCAGGGCGACTTTACAGACCTGTGCGCCGGCCCTCACCTGGATCATACCGGCAGAGTAAAGCACAACGGCTTTAAGCTCACCAAGAGCTGCGGCGCTTACTGGCGCGGCGACTCCAACCGCAAGATGCTCCAGAGAATCTACGGCATTGCCTTCCCCTCCAAGGAGGAGCTGGAAGAATACCTGGCTCGTCAGGCAGAAGCCCTGAAGCGGGATCACAACAAGCTGGGCAGAGAGCTGGAATACTTCACCACCGTAGAATCCATCGGCCAGGGCTTGCCCATTCTGCTTCCCAACGGCTCCCGTGCCATTCAGCTTTTGCAGCGCTGGATCGAGGATGAGGAGCAGAAGCGGGGCTATATCCTCACCAAGACCCCCCTTATGGCAAAGCGGGATCTGTATAAGATCTCCGGCCACTGGGATCACTACCGGGACGGTATGTTTATTATGGGTGACCCTGATGACGAGGAAGCCGAGTGCTTCGCCCTGCGCCCCATGACCTGCCCCTTCCAGTATCAGGTCTATCTCAGCAAGGCCCGCTCCTATCGCGACCTGCCTCTGCGCTACGGCGAGACTTCCACCTTGTTCCGCAATGAGGATTCCGGCGAGATGCACGGCCTGATCCGTGTGCGCCAGTTCACCATTTCCGAAGGCCACTTGGTTCTCCGTCCCGATCAGCTGGAAGAAGAATTTAAGGGCTGCCTGGATCTGGCAAAGTATTGCCTGGAAACCCTGGGTCTGGAAGAAGACTGCACCTACCGCTTCTCCCAGTGGGATCCTGCCAAGGCCGGCATCAAGTATGAGGGAACCAAGGAACAGTGGGAGCTGGCTCAGTCCACCATGAAGACCATTCTGGACAATCTGGGCGTGAAGTACGAGGTGGGCATTGATGAGGCTGCCTTCTATGGTCCCAAGCTGGATATTCAGATCAAGAATGTCTTCGGCAAGGAGGACACCCTCATTACCATTCAGATCGACATGCTCCTGGCTCAGAAGTTCGGCATGGAATATGTAGACTCCGACGGACAGAAGAAGAACCCCTATATCATCCACCGCACCTCCATGGGCTGCTATGAGCGCACCCTGGCTCTGCTCATTGAGAAGTATGCCGGTGCTCTGCCCCTGTGGCTCATGGGCACCCAGGTCAAGGTCATGCCCATTACCGACCGGGCCCACGAATATGCCAAGGGTCTGGTGCAGCAGCTGAAGGATGCAGGCATCCGCGCCGAGGGCGACCTGAGAAGCGAAAAGCTGGGCTACAAGATCCGGGAAGCTCAGATGCAGAAGATCCCCTATATGCTGGTGGTTGGCGACCGGGATATGGAAAACGGCACCGTTTCCGTCCGTACCCGTACAGGCGAGGATCTGGGCGCTATGACCCCCGATGCGTTCCTGGCCAAGTGCCTCATGGAAGTGGCAACCAAGCAGAAAACCGTGTAATATTTCCGGGAGTGATGCTGATTTTGTCAGTATCACTCCTTTTTTTGTTAATTATTGCAATTCCATTGACAATGGGATTGGATTATCGTACAATACAGTGGATATATTGTGCGAAGGTGTACCCTTTTGCCTATCTTGTGAATTTCCCATGGGGAGCGAAAGATTTGGTGTAGTATTATGGTTAAATTTCTCCGAATTGCCTTTATTATTATTTGCGTTATTGGCTGCATTGTCTATTTTGGCATGACTGTAAACTCCTGGCGCACCGCAGACGCAGACAAGCCTGTTGTGACCATGGACGAGCCCCGCATTGTCATCAGCATCCACGACGATGAAAGCGCCATTTTGCGTGGTATCACTGCCATAGATAACCAGGATGGCGATGTATCCGACCAACTGTTGGTAGAGTCCGTTGGCAATTTTACCCAGGACGGTGAGCGGGAAGTCACCATTGCCGCCTTTGACTCTGCAGGCAACGTGACCAAGGTGACCCGTCAGATCTCCTACAGTGATTATCACTCCCCCAGATTGCACCTCACCGGGCCTCTTTCTGTTGGCCTGAACCGCAATCAGCAGCTTCTTTCCCGAATCCGTGTGCAGGACTGTCTGGACGGCGATATTTCCGGATCTGTGATTTTGACGCCGGAAAGCGGTTATGGCAACATTGCCCAGATCCTTGCCGGTAGTGTCGTCGGTACATATACCATGCATCTGCAATTCTCCAACAGTGCCGGTGACACCGTAAATATACCTGTAACTGTAGAGTTCTTTAATACCAATGAGGTAGGCCGTCCGGAGCTTACGCTGAAAGAATATATCCTTTATGTCCCTCTGGGCACAGAACTGCATCCTGTGGATTACCTGCAGTCTTTGACCCTCTATTCCCGGAATCACACCTGGGACACCCGCAGAAGAGCCTTTATTTGGGAAGATGGGGACAAGGAACACGCAATTCCTCTGGATAAAATCCAGATCGCCAACGGCGCAGACACCAGCACCCCCGGTGTGTATGAAATTTTGTATAGCTATACCTCCGACGAAGGCTATAAAGGAACTGTACGGCTGATCGTTGTGGTAGAGGGGTAAGGTGAGAATATGCAAAAAGAACGTCATTCTGACCATGCCACCAAAACGGTGCGCAATTCCGATCACTTCAACTTTGACTCCATTTTGCGGGATCTTGCCCGCCAATGGCTGCCCATTTTAGCGGCTGTCATCGCAGGCGCTATGCTGGCTGGCATTTATGTCCGCATGACCTTCGTGCCCTTGTATACCTCCAGCACCACCTTTGTTGTGCGCAGAAGCGGCATGAACAGTAATATCATCGCGGACAGTCTGACTGCTGCGGAAATCATGACGGAGAACCTTTCCATTGTGATTGACAGCGACATTCTTCAGATCCGGGTGTGCCGGGATCTGGGTTTGGACACCTTTGACGCACAGGTATCTGTCAGCACTGTTCCTTCCTCCAACCTGATGAGCGTTACTGTGAAGGCCGCCAGCCCCAGACTGGCCTACGAAGGCATCAACTCCATTATGACCATTTCCCAGGAGCTTTGTAATGAGATGATGGAAGATATCTATATCCAGGTTCTCCAGCCTCCTGCCGTTCCTACATCCGCTTCCAACTACAGCAACCTCTCCGGCACCATGAAGGTCGGTGCAGTTATAGGCGGTCTTCTGGCTCTCATGGCCTTCGCCCTGCTGTCTTACAGCCGTGACACCATTAAGACCGAAAACGAAATGTCCAGTAAGGTAGATGCCAAGCTCCTTGGCTTGATCATCCATGAACGGAAGTATAAAACCCTTGGTGCCCTTCTGAAGCGCACCCGCTGCTCACTGTGTATCACCAACACTACCTTGAGTTTTGCTTATTCGGAATCCGTCCGCATGACTGCCACACGGATTCGAAAAGCCATGGAGAAAGAAAACGCAAAGACGGTTCTGATCACCAGCGTGACAGAAAATGAAGGTAAGTCCACCGTGGCGGCAAATCTGGCGCTTTCCCTGGCACAGGAGGGAAAGAAGGTTCTGCTCCTGGACTGCGACTTCCGAAAGCCCGCCCAGTTTAAGATCTTCGAGATGTCTGCTTCTGCCTATCGCCGTTCCGACCTGGCCTATGCCATCCATAAAGGAACACCCATTCAGCCTGCACCCATTGGCGCAAGCAAAAACCTGAAGATAATCTTCTCCTACCGAAGCAGAAGCGGCGTTATGACCCAGACTGGCCTGGAAAACTTAAAGGCACTTCTGGAATGCCTGAAGGAGTCTGCCGACTATGTGGTTCTGGATACCGCCCCCATGGGACTGGTTGCGGAAACGGAAGCCATTGCCGGTCAGGTGGATGCCACCATTCTTGTCGTAGAGCAGGATGCGGTAGAAGCCTGCTATATCAACGATGCCATTGATCAGCTCCAGCAGACCGGCAGCACCCTTCTTGGCTGCGTATACAACAATGTCCGTCATGGCATTACCGGCTATATCAAGGCCTACGGTGCAGGCTACGGCTACGGCTATGGCTACGGCTATGGCTACGGTCACGGTCATTCCTACGGCCACGGTCACTACGGTCATTATGGAAATACCCGCAGTAACAATCAAGAGAAACCCAACGGCAAGATCGAACCGGAATCCGAAGAAGGCACCTTTGACTTTTAATCAGGACAACACCTACAGATTGGAGATTCAATATGCGAAACGATACATTAGTCTCTGAGGAAGGCAGGAGTCCGGTGGACATCCTGGGGATTCTCGCAGGCGTCTGGAGGGAATTTTTGAAGACCTGGTGGGTCGGTCTGCTTCTAATCGCCCTGTTCAGCGGCTTTGGTCTGTTTCAGGCCAAGCGGAGCTATGTGCCCCTCTATCGAGCCTCTGCTTCCTTTGTGGTATCCGCAGACAAGTCTGCCACCAGTATTTCCACCAGTCAATTCTACAACCACATCTCTGCGCAGCAGCTCAGCTCCACCTTCCCCTATATCGTCACCAGCAGCGCACTGAACCGGGTTGTGGCCAAGGATCTTGGGCTTCCCTATGTGCCGGGCACCATCAGCGCCAAAATGTTGGGCAATACCAACCTGTTCCAAATCAGTGTCACAGCCAACACCCCCCAAAACGCTTACGATGTGCTGCAATCCGTTGTTAAAAATTATCCCGTGGTTGCCGAGTATGTCATTGGCAGCACACAGCTTCGGCTGCTGGAGGAATCCGGCATACCCACCGCCCCCTACAATGCCTCCGACATGCGCAGCACTGCCACACGGTGGATGGCCATTGGCCTGTGCATCTACGGAGCCATACTGTTGCTTCTGGCCATTAGCCGCCGCACAGTCAAGAACAGAAGGGATCTGCAAACCTACCTGAATCTGAACTATTTTGGCGGCCTGCCTCTGGTGCGGACAAAGCGGCGCAGTAAGGGCCAGGGTATTCGTGTGCTGATGTCTGAGGACGTGCCCGATGTCTATGCGGAAGCAATGGAGAAGGTGCAGGTTCGTCTGGACACCCTCATGCGCCGCAAGGGCTGGAACACCATGTTTGTAACCAGCTCCACCACCGGCGAGGGAAAGACCACCACCTCCTGCAACCTGGCTCTGGCCATGGCGCTCAAGGGCGCAAGAGTCCTTCTGATCGATGGTGACCTGCGTCATCCCTCCGTTGCCAACTGTCTGGGACACCCGGAATGGTGCGAAGACGGTGGCCTGCGGGACTATCTGGAAGGCAAGAAGGATGCCTCCGTTCTGTTGGAGCAGTATAAACAGACCAGTCTTTTGGTCATGCCCGGCGGCAAGGCCACCAACGATGTAGCAGCCCTTATGGGTACAGGTCGCCTCAATAAGCTCATTGCCCAGTGTAAGAGGCAGGTGGACTATATCATCATTGACACACCCCCCTGTACCGCTATGCACGATGCCACCATTATTGCGTCCATGGTGGAGACCGGACTTCTGGTTGTGCGGCAGGACTATGCCCCCATCGGCCGTGTCATGACTGCCTCGGAGATCATGAGTCAGGTCAACGCCAATCTGTGCGGCTGCCTGATCAACGGTGAAATGGGCAGCATCGGCGGCTACGGCTACGGCAGGTATGGTTACGGAAAATACGGTTATGCCGGATACAGTTCTAAATCCCGTCAGAGCTATGGTCATAGAAAGGCCCCCACCGATACAACGACCTCCACCTACAGGAAAAAATAAATCAGAAAGGACTTTTGAACATGGAACACATGAACATCCTCCAGCAGTTCCCCACACAGGGGGTACCGGTTTCCTGTGAGCGCTATGGCTGCGGTCACATCAATGTCACCTATCTGGTGGTCACCGACTGCGGCCACAGATACATTCTCCAGAAGATCAACAACCATATCTTCAAGGATGTGGATGGTCTGATGAGGAATATTGTTTCCGTCACGGAGTTTCTGCGGAAAAAGGTAAATGACCCCATTCGGGAGGCCATGACCGTGATCTTCACCAAGGAGGGCAATCCCTACTACTTCGACGGTGACGACGGCTACTTCCGGCTCTATGAGTTCGTAGAGGGCAGCCTGTGCCTGCAGGCCCCGGAGACCGTTGCAGACTTCCATGAAAGCGCTGTGGGCTTCGGTCATTTCCAGGAGCTGTTGGCTGACTTCCCTGCCCATGAGCTGTGCGAAGCCATCCCCAATTTCCACAACACCATTGACCGCTACCGCATCTTCCACGAGGTTCTGGCCCGTGACCCCATGGGCAGAGCAAAGGATGTGCAGAAAGAAATCGAATTTGCCCTGCAGCGGGAGGAAGAAGCCGGCACTCTGCATCGAATGCGCCTGTCCGGTGAGCTACCCCTGCGAGTGACTCACAACGACACCAAGCTGAACAACGTGCTTCTGGACGAGAACACCCGGAAGGCTCTGTGTGTCATTGACCTGGATACCATTATGCCCGGTCTGAGCCTGTATGACTTCGGTGACTCCATCCGCTTCGGCGCTGCCACTGCTGCCGAGGATGAGCAGGACACCAAGAAGATGGAAATGAGCCTGGAGCTGTTCCGCACCTATACCAAGGGCTTTATTGGCGCTTGTCCCGGCCTGACGGACAAGGAGCTGGAAATGATGCCCATGGGCGCAAAGACCATGACTCTGGAATGTGGTGTTCGCTTCCTCACCGACTATCTGGACGGCGACCACTACTTCGCCACCCACCGCAACGGTCAGAATCTGGATCGCTGCCGCACTCAGTTCCAGCTTGTGAAGGATATGGAAAGCAAGTGGGAGACCATGGCGCAGATCGTCCGGGAAGAGTCCGGAAGATAAGCCGGTACATAATGCAAGCATGAAAATACCGCTGAGATTGCCGTAAATGACGATCTCAGCGGCTTTTTTGTTGGTTTGGGTGGAAAGGCAAATTTCTGTTTATCTTACGAACTTATGGGTTGCACTGGTGCGGCAGCACCCAAGGCTCAGCTCCGCGCTAA
>JAZQXK010000025.1:0-13711 GCA_045632785.1 Faecousia sp. | reverse complement strand
TTGATATCGGGAATGGCGATAAAATACTGCCATACCTTCTCAGCCAGACCACAGTGATCAAATTCTTCCCGCAAAATGGCATCTGCTTCCCGCAGGGCATTGAGCCGGTCACGGGTGATGGCACCCAGACAGCGCACACCCAGACCGGGGCCGGGGAATGGCTGGCGGTAGACCATGGCATGAGGAAGACCAAGAGCCTCGCCTACTACACGAACCTCGTCCTTAAACAGCAGCTTTACCGGCTCCACCAGCTCCATCTTCATATCCTCCGGCAGGCCGCCTACATTGTGATGGGACTTGACGGGCTTGCCGCTTTCCTTAGCCTTGATGGATTCCAGAATGTCGGGATAAATGGTGCCCTGTGCCAGGAAGGAGATCCCTTCCAGCTTTGCGGATTCTTCGTCGAATACTTTAATAAACTCTGCACCGATGATCTTGCGCTTGCGCTCCGGGTCGGATACACCGGTAAGAAGATCCAGGAAACGGTCTGTGGCATCTACATAGATGAGGTTTGCATCCATGGCCTTGCCGAAAACCTCCAAAACCTGCTCAGACTCGCCCTTGCGCATGAGGCCGTGGTTTACATGAACGCAGACCAGCTGCTTGCCGATGGCCTTGATCAGCAGAGCCGCAACTACACTGGAATCTACACCGCCGGAGAGGGCTAAAAGAACCTTCTTGTCACCCACTTGCTGACGGACGGCGGCAACCTGCTCTTCAATAAAGGCTGCTGCCAGGGCGGGGGTCGTGATGCGCTCCATAGTGTCGGGACGAATGTTGGGATTCATACGGATTCCTCCTATATAATGGTATATGGGTTTTATGGTCTTTTTCCTAGGGTTATTTCTGGGGGCGGAAGGTGATGTGCCCGGTTTCTGGATCCATGGCATCTACGATAGCCAGAGATTCCACCTGGTAGCCCATATTTCTTACCACCCGGCCACCGATCTGGAAGCCCTTTTCAATGACGATGCCGCAGCCTTCAATGGCTGCACCGGCATTGCGGACAATGGAGATCAGGCCCTGCAGGGCACAGCCGTTGGCGAGAAAATCATCGATGATCAAAACCCGATCCTGGGCAGTTAGGAACTTTTTAGACACAATGACCTGGTTTTTTACTTTGCGGGTGAAGGATTCCACTTCCGCTACATACATTTCTCCATCCAGGTTTACAGACTGGGTCTTTTTGGCATACACCATTGGAACCCCGAACTCTTTTGCAACAAAGGCAGCAATGCCGATGCCGGAGGCCTCGATGGTCAGCACCTTGGTGATCTGCTTATGGGAGAAGCGGCGCTTGAACTCCCGGCCAATTTCCTCTATGAGGGAGATGTCCATTTGGTGATTGAGAAAGCTGTCTACCTTTAAGATATTCCCGGGTTTTACAGTGCCATCCCTGGCGATTCTTTCTTCTAAAAAGTTCATCTTTTTCTCCTCTTTATCAATATTCTTTACGGCACCTCTGCGGCATAATTTACGGATGGCTCTATTATAGCATAGCCGATGCAAAATGGAAATATGGTTAGAAAGTTTTTTTGAAAGAAATGAGCCGGGGTAAGATCTCAATTATGCAGAAGTCGTCGCCCGGAGGCTTCATGTTTGACAATTCACAAAAATTGCCAGTCACGGGAAAATTTTTTCGGTTAGCTGCTTTCTAAAGAAAATGCCGAAGACCCACACAGCCCCTAAAAAGCTGCGTGGGTCTTAGATTTTTTAATCTTCTTCTCTCTCAACGGGCATACACCGGCTCCCGCCCCGGCTCATATCCCTGGGGCCGGTAGGTCACGGAGGAAATGGGGTGCTTCCCTACCCCATACCGGGCATTGTATCCAAATAGGTTTACATAATTCAGAATATCGTCCCGTTCCGCAATCATCTTTTCCATAACAGCCACGGTTGCCAGCACATCGTCAATGGCCCGGTGGGAGTTTTGGACCTGATCTCCCAAGCCGTAGGCTTCGATGGCGGAGGCCAGGCGGTGGGGGTAGGAGCGGCGATCCCGGTAGACCGTAAGTAAGTCAATCTTGTCCTTGCCTCGCAGGATGGTAAAATCACCGAACTTCCGCAGAGTATGGAACAGGAAGCTGAGATCAAAGTGGGCATTGTAGGCCAGAAGCAGGGTGCTGGGCTTCCCAAAGATGCGGGTAATGTCCTGACAAAGCTCACCTTTGTTGATGCCCTGGGTCTCCAGCTGCCAGGGTTCAATGTGGGTCAGCTCCTGGATCTTTTTGGGCAGCTCCACACCGGGGGACAGACGGATCAAATTGTCATATTCTTCAATGACCTTGGGCTTGCCGCTGCGCAGCTCGATTACGGCGGCGGCCAGTTCAATGATCTCGTCCCGCTCAAAATCCAGTCCTGTGGTTTCTGTATCGAAAATAACCAGGCGGTCATAAACTTGCAATAGTTTTTCCATGTTTTTACCCCTCCCTCAGGGCAGCGGCTCTAGCGTATTTACTCTTCTTTTCCGGGGTCAGGTCATAGCGCTTCCGGAAGGCTTGACACCATGAAAGGAATGCTCCTTCATCCCCACCTTTTAGTTCCACCTCGATCTCCCGAAAGAACAGCTCCCGGTTCCCGCCGGTGAGGATGCCCTCATCCAGTGCCAGTTCTGCTTCTCCGAAGCCTTCAGTAATGGGTCTGCGCTTTCGTGTAAACCTTGCTCCGCATACAGGCTTGAGCCCCTGTTGATATAAGCCTGTCAGGTTTGCCGGTGCGCCCATATCCAAAAGCAGACGGATCCCTTCTGTCAGATCAGCGGCGGGGGCTTCCCATTCGTTTCTCGCCCCCTTTTCACCGGGGGTCTTGCAGGTGATAATCTGAATGCCGTTTTCTTCCCGCAGGCGCAGAGTCCAACGCCGGTTTGCCAGATCGTGCCGGGAGGTATCAAAGTAGGTGCTTGCCATTACTACGGTTTCCCACTGCCCGGAATAGGCCGCTTCCAGTGCTTCCATCGCTTCAGGTATATTGGTGCATCCAAACTTCACTTCCAGTTCCTTCCCCACGGGCCATACCTCCCTTTATACTGTGAACTTATTGTACCACGGAAAAAGCCTTCTGTCGAGGGGGAAATTGTTTCATGTGAAACAATAAGATTTTATGGAAAGGGAAAGCGGAACACAAATAAGATGTTTCACATGAAACAAAGAAAAATTAAACTTTAAGAAATTCCCTATTTACGAACGGGAAAATTTGCAGTAATATAAGTGCATAAACAGAGAAGCTATAGGAGGTGCAGAAATGCGCTGCTTGAAATGTGGTGTTGACATTGAGGAAAACAGCACCTTTTGTCCGGATTGCTTGCATGGTATGAAGGAATACCCCGTTGCACGGGAAACTCCTGCCGTCATCATCCCTCGCCCAAAGGCTGAGCCTACGCGCCAAAGAGCGCCCAAGGTGGAAGAACTCTTGACAGAGTCCCGGAAGCGGCAGAAGCGGTTGGTCTGGATCTGCTCCATACTGACGCTAATTTGCCTCGGATTAGGTGCTATGCTATTTTTGATGATGCCGGGTGAGGATGGACGCCCCATTGGGCAGACCTATAAAACCTATATAACAAGGCAGGAGGGTCAGCCGTGAACATAGAAGGTCTTATCAGCCAGCTTGGGGTGCTGTTCCTCATTACATTCATTGGCTGGGTGGGATATAAATCGAAGATTCTGCCGGAAAACACCAATAAGGTTCTGAGTGGTCTGGTTATCAATATTTCAAACCCCTGTACCGTCCTTGCCTCCGTCATGACCGGTACACGAGCCCTAAGCAACCGGGAGGTCTGGATCATGACCGCCATTGCCGTGGGCTTCCATGTGGTGATGATCGTATTCGGGTGGGGACTTACCCGGGTTATGGGAACAAAAGGACAGGAGAGAAAGCTCTATCAATACATGACAGTTTTCTGCAACAACGGCTTTGTGGGCATTCCCGTCATTGCCGCTATGCTGGGGCCGGAATCCGTATTCCCTGTTGCCATCTTTGTGCTGGTATTCCAGCTCTTCTGCTTTACTTACGGTGTCAGCCTGTTCCCTAAGGGTACATTTAACTGGAAAGCCCTGATCAGCCCCATGATCGTATGCACTCTCTTGGCCTACGCCATCTATATGCTGGATCTGCCTGTGCCCGGTGTGGTGTCCAAAACCGCAGACATGATGGGCGCTGTCACTTCCCCCGCTGCTATGCTGGCTTTGGGCTGCGCTCTGGCTGCAGTGCCGTTCAAAAATGTGATCCGTCAGTGGAAGCTGATGATCTTCTCCTTCATCCGGCTGACCGTTGGCCCTATTCTGGTCTGGGCACTGTGCTTCTTCTGGCTGAAAAATGAGCTGATGCTGGGTGTTGCGGTTGCCATCGGTGCTATGCCTGCGGCAGTCAATACCACTTTATTGGCCACCCGCTACGGTGGAGATGAGGAACTGGCGGCCTCCGGCGTGTTTATCAGCACCCTTATGTGCATTGGCACGATGCCCTTGGTTATGGGCCTGCTGTTCCGGTGAGGAATAGCCCTGTGAAAACCCTATTGCAATTCCGGGCCTATGTGCTATAATAGACAGAAAAAACCGGGTAAACCGGAGAAAAGGAGCCGTTATGGGCAAAATTATCGCCATTGTAAACCAAAAAGGCGGTGTTGGTAAGACCACCACTGCAGTAAATCTCACTGCGGCTCTGGCTGCTCTTGGAAAAAAGACTCTTTTGTGTGACTTCGATCCCCAGGCCAACGCAACCTCCGGATTAGGCGGTGACAAGCGGCAATCGGGAAAGACTGCCTACGATGTTGTGATTAACGGCTATCCCGCAGAAAAGGCCGTGGTGCATACCAAGTTCGGTGATCTGCTCCCTGCATCCAGCGCCCTTGCCGGTGCGGGAATCGAGCTGATCGACACACCCGACCGGGAGCATCAGCTAAAAAAAGCATTGCTTCCCCTGAAAGATACTTACGATTATATCTTTGTTGACTGTCCTCCCTCCCTGGAGCTTTTGACCCTCAACGGTTTATGCGCTGCAGATGGCATATTGATCCCGGTGCAGTGCGAATACTATGCACTGGAAGGATTAAGCGACCTGATGACTACACTCCGGGCCATTAAGCGGAGAGTGAATCCCGAGCTGGATATTTTCGGCGTGGTGCTGACCATGTATGACGGAAGAACCAACTTCTCCATGCAGGTTGCCCAGGAGGTGCGCAGGCACTTCCCCGGAAAGGTATTTAAGACCATGATCCCCCGCAATGTCCGCCTGGCAGAAGCCCCTTCTCACGGTCTGCCTGCCTGTGCTTATGATAAGTATAGCAGAGGCACAAAGGCCTATAATGATCTTGCCGAGGAAATCGCGAAGAAAGGATGAACCCAATGGCAAAAAGCAAAGGCCTGGGCAAGGGCTTAGGCGCCCTGCTCAGTGACTATACAGCACCCCAGGCCGAGGAAAACGGCCTGAAAATGCTCCCCATTCAAAAGGTGGAGCCCAACCCCGATCAGCCCCGTCAGGACTTCGACCCCGATGCCCTGACCGCTCTGGCAGATTCTATTCTGGAACATGGACTTTTACAGCCCCTTGCCGTAAGAGAGCTGCCCAACGGCTACTATCAGATCATAGCCGGTGAGCGGCGGTGGCGGGCAGCCAGACAGGCGGGACTTTCACAAGTCCCTGCCATGATCCTGGAGGCTGATGACCGCAAGACCATGGAGCTGGCTCTCATTGAGAACCTGCAGCGCCAGGA
This sequence comes from Faecousia sp., assembly GCA_045632785.1. Taxonomy (GTDB): domain Bacteria; phylum Bacillota; class Clostridia; order Oscillospirales; family Oscillospiraceae; genus Faecousia. The sequence goes on along the minus strand of JAZQXK010000025.1, from coordinate 8,004 downwards.
CTTAAACCCCATTGAAGAAGCCATGGGCTATCGCAGCCTTATGCAGGAATATGGCATGACCCAGGAGGAAGCCTCCCATCGGGTAGGAAAATCCCGTCCCGCCGTAGCCAATGCTCTGCGGTTACTGGCTCTGGAGGATGATTTGCAGGAGCTTCTTCGGGAAGGCAAGCTTTCTCCCGGCCATGCAAGAGCCCTGCTTACTGCTCCTGCCGGTAAACGGCGCAGAGAAGCAGCCCAGAAGGTCATGGCCCTGGATCTCTCCGTGCGGCAGACAGAACTATTGTGCCGGAATCTGGGGAAAGAGGAAAAAGAGGTCAAACAGCCGCCTCTGCAGGTGGACTATATCGGGGAGTGCGAGAAGACCCTGTCCCACCACTTAGGCAGAGCTGTTAAAATCGTCAGCGGCAAGCGCAAGGGTCGCTTTGAACTGGAATTTTACGGGCAGGATGATCTGCAGCGGCTTTTTGAAGCCCTGAAGACATTACCCAAGGAGGGCAGAAAGCAGTGAGCAAGGAAGAAAAGAAACACAGCTTTTTGGAGCATTTCGTGGAGGATACCTCCGCAACTGCCCCAACCCCGGAGCCGGAGAAAAAGCAAACCCAGGCCAATCGGAATCAGGCGTTTATTCGCTATATGGCCTTTCTGTTCGGTGTGGCCTTTATCTTTGTTGTGATCTCCATGTTTATTTATCAGCGGGACAGTCGGCAGACCATTTCGGAACTGAACCAGAACGCCAGCTCAGCACTTAGCAGAGTTGAGAAGCTGCAGGAGGACTACCGGAAAGCGGCAGAAGAAAACCAGGCACTTTCTCTGCAGGTGCAGCAGCTGCAGACGGAGCTGGAAGAAGCGAAGGAGCAGGCAAATCTGGATCTCCAGGAAAAGGATGCTGCCATTGCCGCTTTGGAGGCAGAAAAAGCAGCCCTCACCCAAGGAAAGACCCAGACCGAAGGGGATAAAAAAGCTATTTCCGAGGCCTATGAGCTGCTTTGTCAGGGTCAGCTTGCGCTGAGCGAGGAGCGGTACAAAGACTGCAAGGCTGCCATGGATAAGCTGGCTGCCCAGAAGGACAAGCTGGGAAAGGAAGCACTGCTTCTCATGGAGAAAATACTGGAAACATTGAAAACAAACTAAGGAAAAGGGTGTAACAATATGCTGGATATTAGAAGAATCAAAGAAGATCCCAATGCTGTAAAGGCCGGCCTGAGAGCCAAGGAAATGGACTGTGATGCAGCCGTTGATCGCATTTTGGAGCTGGACGAGCAGCGCAGAGCATTGATCCTGGCAACGGAAACCAAGAAGGCAGAGCAGAACCGTATTTCCAAGGAGATCCCCAAGCTGAAGAAGGCGGGCCAGGATGTCGCCCCCATTTTCAAGGCTATGAGCGACCTGAAGGCAGCAATTGCCGGGGATGCGGAAAAACTCACCGCTGTTGAAGCAGAGTACCGCACCTTGATGCTCAGCCTGCCCAACCTGCCCGATTCCGACCTGACCCCCGGCGGCAAGGAATTTAATGAGCCTGTGCGCTATTTCGGTGAGCCCCACCAGTTCGACTTCCAGCCCCAGCACCATGTGGATCTGTGTCTGGCTCTGGGCCTGATTGACTATGACCGGGGCACCAAGCTTTCCGGCTCCGGCTTCTGGATGTACACCGGCATGGGTGCCCGTCTCGAATGGGCTCTGCTCAACTACTTCATCGACACCCACATTGCCGACGGCTACGACTTCATCCTGCCCCCTCATATGCTGGAGTACCAGTGCGGCGAAACTGCAGGCCAGTTCCCCAAGTTTGCCGACGAGGTATATAAGATCGCCAACCCCACCGACGACCGCATTCACTATATGCTCCCCACTGCTGAAGCTGCTCTGGCTTCCGTCTACAGAGATGAGATCATCCCCGAGAGCTGGCTGCCCAAGAAGTTCTTTGCCTATACCCCCTGCTTCCGCAGAGAGGCCGGCAGTCACCGTGCCGACGAGCGTGGCATGGTCAGAGGCCACCAGTTCAACAAGGTGGAGATGTTCCAGTTCACCCGCCCCGAGGATTCCGACGAGGCTTTTGACGAGCTGGTGAGAAAGGCAGAGGCTCTAGTGCAGGGTCTGGGCTTCCACTTCCGCACTGAGAAGCTGGCTGCAGGCGACTGCTCCGCTTCCATGGCCAGAACCTACGACATCGAGATCCAGATTCCCTCCATGAACGGCTACAAGGAAGTTTCCTCCGTATCCAATGCCAGAGATTATCAGGCCCGCCGGGGCAACATCCGTTTCCGCAGAGAGGCTACCGGCAAGCCCGAGTTCGTGCATACCCTCAATGGCTCCGGTCTGGCTACCTCCCGCATCTTCCCCGCCATGGTAGAACAGAACCAGAGAGCAGACGGCTCTGTGGTGGTTCCCGAAGTGCTGAGAAAGTACCTGGGCGGCCTGGAGATCATTGAGAAGAAGTAAGCAGAAGTAAAAAGCTATGGCCGCATGGCAGAAAATACGCCATGCGGCCTATTTCCGACACACAAATAAAGGAGGAAACCTACATGATCTCCGGATATCCCATTTGGGTGGTACTGCTCATTGGCGTGGGTGTTTTCTGCGCCTCTTTTATGGATGCCATCGGTGGCGGCGGCGGGATTATTTCTGTGCCGGTCTACCTTCTGGCGGGACTGCCTGCCCACTATGCTCTGGGTACCAATAAGCTGTCCTCCTGCCTGGGTACGGCTGCTTCCACCTTCCGTTATGTAAAAAACAAGTTCGCGGATTGGGGTCTGGCCATTCCTTCCATCGTATTGGCCATGGTGGGCTCTCATTTCGGCACACGGCTGCAGCTTATCGTTAATGAGAATATCTTAAAATATATGCTCATGGTGGTACTTCCTCTGGTGGCTGTGGTGCTTCTGCGGAAAAAGAGCTTCTCCGAGGAAAAGGGGGAGATCGCTCCCTGGCCTCAGCGGATCATCGTCTGGGGCGCCTCTCTGCTTCTGGGTGCTTATGACGGCTTCTACGGCCCCGGCACGGGCACGTTCCTGCTTCTGATCTTCTGCCATCTGGCAAAGATGGATCTGCGCACTGCCTCCGGCAATGTAAAGCTGGTGAACTTTTCTTCCAACATCGGCTCTGTGATCACTGCAGCCGTGGCAGGCAAGGTGCTTTTCCCCATCGGCCTGATCGCTGCCGTGTTCTCTATTGCCGGCCACTACATCGGCGCAGGCATGACCATCAAAAACGGCGCCAAGATCGTAAGACCAGTCATTTTGGTGGTGCTGGCTCTGCTGGCAGCAAAGATCATTCTGGAGCTTCTGGGCGTTTCCTTTGGATAACCTGATTGCTCTCTAATTTGTGAGGATGGACATGGATTCCTTATTTATCATTGCGCAGGCCGTGGGGCTTTTGGGCACGATCGCTACGGTTGCTACCTTCCAGTTTAAGGATAAACGCCACATTCTTTTGGGAAATGTGGTAAATAATCTGTTGGTCGCCCTGCAATTTGCCCTTTTAGGTGGCCTATCCGGGGCGTGGGTCTGTATTGTTGGAGCGGTGCAGACGGTTGTGATGTATTTTGTGGACAGGAAGCCCGATGCAAAGAAGCTGAGGCTGTGCCTGCTGATTCTGTTCTGTGCCATGTATATTGTGGGAACTTGCATTGTATATCAGGGTTGGGGCGACATTCTTACCTGTGTCTGTGCCTTGTTCTATGTGCTGGCTATTTTGCAGAAGGATTCCAAAGGCTTCCGTCGGTACATTCTCGTCAATGCCTCTGTGTGGATCGTTTATGATATCTACACTTTGGCATTCTCCGGTATGCTGACCCATGGATTAGCGTTGGTTTCCATTCTGGTTGCTATGGTTCGCCTGGACTTCAAGAAAAAGCCCAAGGTAGTAGAGACCGGGGAAGCTGCAGAGAATCGCTAAAATTGGGAAAAATAACCCCACTTCCTTGGAGGTGGGGTTTACATAATGTGGAAAGCCGGGGGGATTCTGCCTGTTTTTTCCCTTTTGCGGAATAATTTTGTGGACAACCCGGCAGTGGTGGTATATGATATGGAGAGAAACCGCCTATTTCATCATAAGGAGTTATTTATGCTTCGTATTTTATATAATAGCCGTGACCCTCAATACAAAGAGCCTTTTGGCACAGTGCTGCCGGGAGAAAACTGCACCATGCGGATCAAGATCCCCCAGTCCTGCCAGACGAAGAAGGTTTGTGTGCGCCTTATGCAGCAGGACGGAACGCTTCTCCGGGAAGAACCTATGAGCCTTTTGGAGGCCAATCCCCCCTACGAAACCTGGCAGTGCCGCTTCTTCCTGGACCAGCCGGGGCTATACTTCTACTATTTTTATATCACCACAGCCAATGAAGCCTTCCGCCTGCTGAAGCAGGGAGAAGATACCAACATGGAAGACGGCAACTGGTGGCAGCTTAGCTGCATCACAGAAGAGGCTGTTTATCCGGAGTGGGCACAGGGAGCGGTGATGTATCAGATCTTCCCCGACCGGTTTTACAAATCGGGAGAATGTGACCTGACCGGGAAGCTGAAGCCCTACACCGTCCACTGGGATTGGGGCGAAGAGGTGTCCTGGCAGCCTACAGAGAGAGGGGAAGTCCTGAACAACGACTTTTTCGGGGGCAACTTCCGGGGTATTACGGAAAAACTGCCCTACCTTGCCTCCCTTGGTGTGGATATTCTGTACCTCAACCCCATTTCCAAGGCTTTTTCCAGCCACCGCTACGATACCGGCGACTACAAGACCCCTGACCCCATGCTGGGTACGGAGGAGGATTTCGCAGAGCTCTGCAGCCAGGCTCATGCATTGGGCATCCGGGTGGTTTTGGATGGGGTGTATTCCCATACCGGCTCAGACAGCCTGTACTTTAACAAGAAGGGCAGCTTCTCCGGCACAGGCGCATACCAGTCCCGGGAATCTCAGTTCGCCTCCTGGTATCAGTTTAGAAAATGGCCGGATTCCTATTTGTCCTGGTGGGACTTTGATACTCTCCCCTGTTTGAATAAGAATGACCCCAACCTGATCCGTTACATCATTGATGACGAGGATTCCGTGGTGGCCCACTGGCTGAAGCTGGGTGCAGACGGCTTCCGGCTGGATGTGGCGGATGAACTGCCGGACAGTTTCATTCTGCGGTTAAAAAAGCGCATCCGGGAGCTGAAACCCGATGCCCTGCTCATTGGAGAGGTCTGGGAAGACGCTTCCAACAAGACCGCCTACGATGTGCGCCGCAGATATTTTGTGGACGGCGAGCTGGATGGGGTTATGAACTACCCCTACCGTAAGGCCATTTTGGACTTTGCCCGGGGCGAGGACGACGGCAGGCGGCTTCGTGAGGCAGTGCTGACCATTGCGGAAAACTACCCGGCAGGGGCGCTGCATTGCTCCATGACCATTTTGGGCACCCACGATACTCCCCGAATCCTCACCGCCCTTGTGGATAACTTCGACGGCCCTCGTGAGGTTGCCGCAAATCGTTTCCTCACCATGGCGCAGAAGAAGGAAGGAAAAGGCCGCCTGCTTCTGGCTGCTCTGCTGCAATTCACCCTCCCCGGTACGCCTTCGGTCTACTACGGGGACGAGGCAGGTATGGAGGGACACAAAGACCCCTTCAACCGCCGCACCTTCCCCTGGGGCATGGGAGATCAGGACTTGACCGCCTATTATACCGCCCTGGGACGGTTGCGCAAAGAATATCCCGCCCTGCGTCGGGGCAGTATCCGGTTCTTTGAGGCCGGCTACGGTCGTGTGGGCTTTGCCAGAAAGCTGGCCGGGGAAAAGACGGTGGAGATTTATGTAAACCAAAGCCAATCCAACTGGCGGGTTCCCGGAGGGACACTTCTCCTGGGACGGAATCTGGCGCTGGTGGGAGCAGAGGGCATGGAGCTTCTGCCCGGTGGATTCTGCCTTTGCTGTAAGGAGGCCTGACCGTGGAAGAAGAAAAGCTGTTTTCCGGCTATTGCAGGCAGATCGATGGCAGCCGCAGAGTGTGGGTGGAATACCAGGGGAAGGAACTGCTAGGCACAGACTGTGCCTATGGAAACTGCCCCTATGAGAAGGACTGTGAGATCGGCAAAGGGATTGCAGAGCTGCTTGCTGCTGATTCCTAAATTTAAGACAAAATTCGGGGCGGGGGTTGACATTCCCCTGCCCCGGTGCTATGATAAAAACAACCGCATAGATACTCATCTTCGGGGTGCCGGGCGAATCCGGCTGAGAATGGGCATACTTTTTCGTGTCCTAACCCGCAGAACCTGATACGGGTCATTCCGGCGTAGGGAAAGATGCAGATAGCTCCACCGCATTGCATCCTGACGGGTTGACAGTGCGGCATTATTTTTTCGGGAAGCATTCCCGGTTGGAGGTATCATCTATGAATCATGTTCACAAGCGGCATCTGCACATCCGAGCCTTATGTGAGGGCGCAATCATGCTGGCGATTGCGCAAGTTCTGGGCTATATCAAGATCTATCAGATGCCCAGCGGTGGCTCTGTTACCTTAAATATGCTGCCCATTTTGATCTTTGCCCTGCGCTGGGGTCTGGGGAAGGGTCTGGCTTGCGGCTTTGCCTTCGGCCTGTTGCAGCTGCTTTTTGACGGCGCGTATGCCTGGGGCTGGCAGTCTATGCTTCTGGACTATCTGCTGGCCTACACCCCTCTGGGTCTGGTGGGTCTGTTCCGGGGCAAGGCATGGGGCTTTTTCCCCGGTGCGCTTCTGAGCTGCGTGGGAAGATTTCTGGTGCATTTTACCAGCGGAGTGACCATTTACCGGATCACCATGCCCACGGATCTGCCCGGTATCGGCACCATCAGCAGTCCCGCCCTGTATTCTCTGGCATATAACACCTTCTATGTATTCCCCAGCATGGTGCTGGTGTTGGCTGTGGCAGGTATTTTGTATGTGCCTTTGAGAAAGTACCTGGCCGGGGAAGACTTGATGGCAGCGCCCCGGATGGGTTAAGGATCAGCCGACTCTAAAAGAATTTCTGTGTTCCGGGTGGCTCCGGCGGTGGAGAGGACCCACCCGGAACAAAAAAGGGTTTTTGGAGGTATGGCAATAGAAAAAATCGGAAAAATAAGGGTAAGGACACTTGACAAAGCCGATTTCCCATGATATACTCGTAAGGCTTGATGGTTCACGGCTTGCGGGTGTAGTTCAATGGTAGAACACCAGCCTTCCAAGCTGGATACGCGGGTTCGATTCCCGTCACCCGCTCCATACGCGCCAGTAGCTCATCTGGATAGAGCAACTGCCTTCTAAGCAGTAGGTAGGGGGTTCGAGTCCCTCCTGGCGTACCAGGACCCCGTGCCAAAGAAAAGAATATGGTGGATGTGGCCTAGTTGGTTAAGGCGTCAGATTGTGGCTCTGAAGATCGAGGGTTCGAATCCCTTCATCCACCCCATTTCTTTTTTTGCCTAAGTTCCGCCGGTGTCAACATTGGGATGTCGCCAAGTGGTAAGGCACCAGACTTTGACTCTGGCATTCGCAGGTTCGAGCCCTGCCATCCCAGCCACGACCCGCTAGCTCAGTTGGCAGAGCAATTGCCTTTTAAGCAATGGGTCTGGAGTTCGAATCTCCAGCGGGTCACCAGAAACGCCCTTGCAGGGCTCAGATAAGAGATAATAGTGAATAGAGAATAGTGAATAGTGAAGCACCGCAGTTCGAGGTGTTTCTGTATTATTCTTTATTCTCTATTATTTTTTATCTATTCTCTAAGGAGGGAACCTAAAAATGGCACAGAACAGCGTTCTTTTGGATAAATCCCTTCATTTTGCTGCAAGGATTGTAAAGCTCTACCGTTATCTTTCCAACGAAAAGCATGAGACAATCATTTCCAAGCAGTTAATACGCAGTGCCACCAGTATAGGCGCAAATGCCAACGAGGCAGTTTATGGAGTCAGTAAAGCAGATTTTATTGCAAAACTGCAAATATCGCTGAAAGAAACGGCGGAAACGGAATATTGGTTAAGGCTTCTTATCTTGTCAGAATATATATCCGAAAATGAGGGCAATTT
>JAZQXK010000024.1:0-3744 GCA_045632785.1 Faecousia sp. | reverse complement strand
CCCACACCGGTGGGCAGACCGCCTGCGCCGGGAACGGCCGGTCCGTGGACATAGGCCGCCAAATCACGGACCTCCACATAGACGGTATAGGCAGGATGGTGGACATCCACCGCACAGGTGGGATGGGCCTCTGCCAGCCGTCCGCCGATCTCCTGAGAAAGGGCAATAGAAGTCATGGGGAAGGTTTTATCGGAGCGCTTGGACTCCACCTTAAAGGATGCGGCGCAGTCCAGATCATCCCCAAGGTACTCTTCAACAGCAGCATAAATGCTCTCCACATTCTTTTCACAGGGACGGCAGCGGCACAGGCTGACCAGACCGAAAATACTCCGGCAGGCCTCCCATGCCCCATCCACATCCGCCTCATCGTTCATGGGCTGGACATAGACGGTAGACTGCATGATATACACATCAAACTCACCGTAGGACTTCATCCGACGGCGGATATTCTGGCGCAGCCGGTTTTCAAACTGGCGCTTATTGGTGCCTTTCAGGACGATCTCGCCCAGCTTCAGCAAAAAAATCTCGTTCAAGCTTCTTTCCCCTTTTCTTACAATTCTACTGCCCGGTACTGAATAGCCTCTGCGATATGTTCGGCTTTGATCTTCTCACTGCCGTCTAAGTCCGCAACGGTACGGGCAACCTTTAATATTCTGTCATAGCTGCGGGCAGTCAGCCCGAATGCGCCAAAGGCCTGATGCAGCAGATCGGCGCTTTCTTCATCCAGATCGCAGTAGCGGCGCATTTCGTCCGGTCCCATAGCCGCGTTGCACATGCCGCTTTCCTCGCCGAAACGCAGATTTTGGATCCTACGGGCAGCATTGACTCGTTCCTTCACCTTGGCAGAGGGCTCTGCCTCTTCCCTGCGGCGCAGTTCCTCAAATTTCACAGCAGGCACTTCCACGATAATATCAATTCTATCCAAAAGCGGTCCGGAAATACGGCTGCGGTACTGTTCCACCGCACTTTCCGTACAGGTGCATCTGCCGGAGGGGTCACCGTACCAGCCGCATTTGCAGGGATTCATAGCGCACACCAGCATAAACTCCGCAGGATATGTCACCGCGCCGGATACCCGGGAAATGGTGACCTTCCTGTCCTCCAAGGGTTGCCGCATCAGATCCAATGTATCTTTCTTAAACTCCGGAAGCTCGTCCAAGAACAGCACGCCCTTGTGCGCCATAGAAATTTCACCGGGTTTGGGGTTGGTTCCGCCGCCGGCAAGGCCTGCGTTGGATACCGTATGGTGTGGAGACCGGAAGGGGCGTTTCGTCACCAGCGGCGACTTACTGGAAAGCTGACCCATCACGGAATAGATCTGGGTTACCTCCAGAGATTCTTCCCAAGTCATATCCGGCAGAATAGACGGCAGGCGCTTGCTGAGCATGCTTTTGCCGGAACCGGGAGGGCCAATAAGCAAGATGTTATGGCTTCCGGCTGCGGCGATCTCCATTGCCCGCTTTACATTCTCCTGCCCCATCACATCCTTGAAATCCAGAATCTCATCTTTGCTGCGGGAAGGTACCCAAATCGGTTCTTCCTCCAAGGTGATCTCACCGTTCAGAGCAGCGATAACTTGGCTGACGGTTTTCACAGGAATAATGGCAGGTCCTCGGGCAAGGGTTGCCTCTGCCGCGTTCTCCGCAGGCACAAAAATCGTCTGCATGCCGGCTTTCTTGGCGGCAATCGCCATAGGCAACACACCGGAAATAGGACGGATCTGCCCCTCAAGGCTTAATTCACCTAAAAAGGCAGTCGTAGACTTGGGTCTGCGGACAGCGCCGCTGGCGCAAAGAATACCCAAAAGGATCGGCAAGTCATAATGGGTGCCGGACTTTTTCAAATTGGCAGGTGCGAGATTGACGGTGATCCTACCTGTGGGAAAACGCATGCCGCTGACCTTTGCCGCAGCGCGGACACGCTCTCTTGCCTCTTTGACTGCCGCATCCGGCAGACCTACGATATCAAAATTCGGCAATCCGCTGGAGATGTAACACTCTGCCGTAACCAAGCTTCCGCTGATTCCGGAGATGCCCATGGTATATACGCTACAGATCATCGTTACCCCACTCTTTCCTCTATTTTCTAACATAATACTCCATTTCCTCCAAAAAGACAATTCTTTTTTCGCATCATCGGGGCGCTTCTGCAAAATCTTGCCGACAAAACCATCTTTTTTTCGTATAAGAATCCCCAAAACGACTTTACAAATCGGTTTTGAAGTGTTATGATATGGAAGACAAAGATTGAATACTTTAGGAGGTATTTTGTTTTGGCAAGAAAATTCAAAACAATGGACGGCAATACCGCTGCCGCCCACGTCAGCTATGCCTTTACTGAGGTTGCTGGCATTTATCCCATCACCCCTTCCAGCCCCATGGCCGACTACGTTGATCAGTGGTCCGCTGCAGGCCGGAAGAACATCTTCGGCGATACCGTAAAGGTCGTTGAGATGCAGTCCGAAGCCGGCGCTGCCGGTACTGTTCACGGCTCCCTGGCCGCCGGTGCGCTGACCACCACCTACACCGCTTCTCAGGGTCTGCTGCTGATGATCCCCAACATGTACAAGATCGCCGGTGAGTTGCTGCCCAGTGTCTTCCATGTGTCTGCCCGTACCGTGGCTGCACAGGCGCTGAACATCTTTGGTGACCACTCCGACGTGTACGCCTGCCGTCAGACCGGCTTTGCCATGCTGGCTGAGACCAATGTGCAGGAAGTTATGGACCTGGGCGCTGTTGCACACCTGGCTTCCATCGAGGGCCGCGTTCCCTTCATCAACTTCTTCGACGGTTTCCGTACTTCCCACGAGATCCAGAAGATCGCGATCTGGGACTACGAGGATCTGAAGGAAATGACCAACATGGAGGCTGTGGACGCATTCCGCAAGCACTCCCTGAACCCCGAGCGTCCCGCAATGCGTGGCTCTCACGAGAACGACGACATCTTCTTCCAGCACCGCGAGGCCTGCAACAAGTACTACAACGCTCTGCCCGCTGTGGTTGAGAAGTACATGGCTAAGGTCAACGAGAAGCTGGGCACCAACTACCAGCTGTTCAACTACTACGGCGCTGCCGATGCTGACCGCATCATCATCGCTATGGGCTCTGTCAACGACGTTATCGAGGAAGTCATTGACTACCTGAACGCCAACGGCCAGAAGGTAGGCCTTGTCAAGGTTCGTCTGTTCCGTCCCTTCTGCGCTGACAAGCTGCTCTCTGCTATTCCTGCAACCGCTAAGAAGATCGCAGTTCTGGACCGCACCAAGGAGCCCGGCTCTCAGGGCGAACCCCTGTATCAGGATGTGATCATGGCTCTGGCCAAGGCCGGCAAGAACGATGTTACCGTCGTCGGCGGCCGTTATGGCTTGGGCTCCAAGGACACCACCCCCGCTTCCTTCTTCGCAGTTTACGAAGAGCTGGCTAAAGATCAGCCCAAGGAAGAGTTCACTCTGGGTATCGTTGACGATGTCACCTTCCTGTCTTTGGAAGAGAAGGTCTCCCCCAACACCGCTGCAGAAGGCACCATCGAGTGCAAGTTCTGGGGTCTGGGCGGTGACGGCACCGTTGGCGCTAACAAGAACTCCATCAAGATCATCGGCGACCACACCGGCAAGTACGTACAGGCTTACTTCCAGTACGACTCCAAGAAGACCGGCGGTGTAACCGTTTCCCACCTGCGTTTCGGCGACAAGCCCATCAAGTCCCCCTACTACATCAACAAGGCTGACTTCGTGGCTTGCCACAA
>JAZQXK010000023.1:0-4263 GCA_045632785.1 Faecousia sp. | reverse complement strand
TTCCTTGATAGGCATTGCCGATAACACGGGAAACGAAGGGTTTTGCCTTAAAAATCGGTGCAACAATTTCGATACTGCCCGGCGGGGGCATGCCCCCGCCCTACAGCCTTCTATCGAAAACGGCCCGATAAACAGGAATTTAGCGAATGGTCTTGACCGTTCCTCACAATAAATTTACACACAGGAGCTTACCCTATGAAACGAATTGTATTTTTTGACATAGACGGCACTTTGGTAGACGACGCCACCCGGATTTTTCCTCAAAGCGCCAAAGACGCCATTGCCGATCTTCGGGCAAAGGGTCACCTTGCGGTGATCAGCACCGGCAGACCCTACACCCACATAGATCCCGCAGTTATGACGATACCCTGGGATGGCTGTGTGTCCAGTTGCGGGCAGGAGGTGCTGGCAGAAGGGAAGCTCCTTTACCGCTCTGTGCCCAGCCTGGAGCAGTGCGCCCGGATTCGTGATTTGATTCGCAAGTGCGCCATGGGTGGCTTCTACGAGACGGATTACGGCTATTGCTTAGACGGCAACAAGCCCCTTCCGCAGGAGGCACTTTTGGAGGCGGAGCGCATCCAAAAAAATGGCCTTCGGGTGGATTATGATCCGGACAGGGAGGACTTCGCCTTCCAGAAATTTATTGCTTATGCCCTTCCCGGATGTGATCGGCAGCGGTTTTGGCAGGAGGCGAGTCGGGACTTTAACCTCATTGACCGGGGAGGCGGTATGATTGAGGTTGTCTTTGCCCGGAATACCAAGGCCACCGGCATTGCCCGGATTTTGGAGCATTTCGGCCTCGCCGGGGAGGATGCCGCCGCTTTCGGTGACAGCACCAATGATCTTGCCATGTTCGCCTGTGTAAAGACTCCAATTGCCATGGACGGAAGCCCTGGGGCGGTGCAGGAGAAGGCAGTGTATGTGACGGATACGGTGCTGGAAGACGGCATTGCAAAGGGGCTAAAGTGGCTGGAGAGTAACCTTGGCGAATGATGTTTGTCCTGCGGACAAATGATGCGGCCTTGCCATGGTGCTTGCCCTTCGGGCAAATGATGTTGCCTCGGTGGGGCAGTTGCGGTGTCCCTTCGGGACGGATTGAAAATATTATGGCCGGTTGGGGCGGGATTGCTGCTCTAACCGGCATTTCTTTTGCTGGGGGGTTCTTAGGGGCGCACAGCGTGGGCCTTCGGCCTGCGGATTGGAAATCTCAGATAGAATCCGTAGGGTCACCCGTCCCCGGGTGTCCGCATACCTTCGATTTGCTGGGCTGCTTGGTTTAGAATCCGGGATAGGGAGACTGCCTGAGGCGCACCTATTCTGTCAAACTGTCACTTGACAAAATATGCCTTCTTATGCTACCATAACTATACTAAGAGAATTAGTACAGTTCAAACAGTTCGGTTTTGACAGGAGGTGTATCATATGCCCTTTGTTTATGGGGAATCGGCCCCCATTTATGAGCAGCTTGTTCGGCGGCTGCGGGATCAAATTCTGGCAGGGGTGCTGCTTCCCGGGGAGAAGCTTCCCTCCGTGCGGCAGCTTGCAGGGGAGCTGACCATCAACCCCAACACCATTGGCAGAGCTTACCGGGTCTTGGAGCAGGAGGGCTGGGTGGTGTCCGTCCCCGGCAAAGGCGTTTTCGTCCGGGAAGGAAACAGCGCCAATAACGCCCATCGGCAGCAGCTTCTGGCGCATTTGGATTCCCTTGTGGGGGAACTGGAAGTTGCCGGTATGCCCAAAGAGGCCATTATAGAATACTTGAAGGGAGCAAAGGATCATGCTTGATTTTCAGAATGTGACCAAGAAATTTGGAGAATTTGAAGCCTTAAAAGACATTTCCCTCACTGTCCCCAAGGGCTCTGTCTGCGGCCTTCTGGGCCCCAACGGTGCAGGAAAATCCACCCTGATCCGCTGCGCTGTGGGTGCTTACCGCCCGGAGACAGGCTCCATTACCTTAGACGGTGCGCCGGTATGGGAGAACCCGGCAGCCAAGGCTCGCATGGCATTTATTCCTGATGAAATTTTCTATTATCCCAACAGTACCATGAAGGACATGGCTGCTCTTTATGCCCAGATGTACCCCACCTTTGACCGGGCTCTTTACAACCGGCTGGGAGAGCTCTTTGCACTGCCTAAAAAAGCATTGCGCCGTTTTTCCAAGGGAATGCAGAAACAGGCGGCCTTTCTTTTGTGCATTGCCGCAAGACCGGAAATGCTGATCCTGGACGAGCCGGTAGACGGCTTAGATCCCATTATGCGTCGGCAGATCTGGCATATCCTTTTGGAGGAGGTAGCGCAAAACGGGCTGACGGTGCTGGTATCTTCCCACAATCTCCGGGAATTGGAGGATGTGTGCGACTATGTGGGGATCTTGAACAAGGGCGAAATGGTTTTGCAAAGGGACCTGGCTCAGTTGCAGGATAATCTTTTGAAGCTGCGCCTGGCTCCGGGGGCAGAAGGGGAGCCGGAGGGACTGGAAGTGCTCCACCGCAGCCAAAGCGGAAAGCTGGTGACATTGATCCTTCGGGGTGATCCCAGGGAGATCGAAAACCGGGTCATGCAGTCCGATCCTTTGTATTATGAAACCGTGCCTCTTTCCCTGGAGGAAATATTCATTTATGAATTGGGAGGGATTAGTGATGAAATTCGGAACATGGTGCTCTAAGTGGTGGGCTGTCAAAAAAGACTTCTCTCGTCTGTGGCCAGCAGCGCTTATATTTTGCGCATTCACCCTTATCAAATTGGGGTTCAATTCTATGAAGGGATTTGTCTCCCACTTTCCATATCCGGATCTTATGGCTCTGGTCTATGGTGCAGTGTGCGCAATGCTGGTATTTCGCGATCTGTTCTATCTCAGCCGGGCTGCAAGCATACAGGCTATGCCAAAATCCCGGGAGGAGTTGTATACAGACTGTCTGCTTTCGGGTATTTTGCTGATTCTTCTGCCTTTGCTGCCCTGTCTCCTTTTTGTAGGTTTGCGGGCAGGCTTTCCCTATGCGCTCTTTTGGACGGGGGAAGTTGCTTTGATGTGCCTTTACTCATTCTCTTTGGGTACATTTGCAACCATGCTCTCGGGCAGCATCTTTGGAGCAATTTGCAATTATCTCATGGTAAGTCTGGCCCCTGCCTTTGTTGTGGCATGGGTGCAGTATTATGCTGCACTTCTGATTCCGGGGCTCAATTTTGAGTTTTTTGCATCTGAGGACATTCCGTATATCTTTAGTAATGGTGGTATGATGCTATCCCTGAATGCTCCCTATGCGATGCTTGACCTTTATACCCTACCAGCCTTCAGTGCTACCGCTTGCATTCTGCTTTTGCCAGCATCCCTATTTTTGCACAAAAAGCGGAAGCTGGAGAACACCGGAGAATTCCTCATCTGGCCAGGATTGAAGATTGTGGCAAAAGGCGTGTTAACTCTGACTTTTGCCTTAATTCTTTTGTTGCTCTTCACCTTCACAAAGCTTCCTCATCATTTCTTTCCCAATGCTCTGGTTTGGTTGCTACCTGATATTTTGGTAGGTTTTCTGCTTGCGGAAATGATTGTGGAGCGGTCTGTCCGGGTGTTCCGAAAAAAGAATTTCAAACGATATGGGCTGTGTGTTTTGACCGTATTGGTGGTTTCTGGCCTTTTGTGGTGGGATCCTGCAGGCTTGCAGAGTCGTGCACCCAAAGCAAAACGAGTGGAATTTGCGGAGATCCATCTGGCCACAGATAAATTTTTCGACCATTACAACTTCACCGCCCATTCCCCGGAGGGCATCAATGCCATTTTGGAACTGCACCAAAATATTAGGGAGGATTCCGAGTTTTGCATCATTAACCCAGACGAACGAGCAGATGTAGATATCATGATTCGCTATACTCTGCGCAGTGGGAGGACGGTCACCAGAGCATATACCTTGGATGTTCCTCGGGATGATAGATCCCCCGACCCTGCTGTAGCTCCTTGGTTTTATGACTATATCCGAGACCCACAGTGGATGCTGTCCCTCCTCTTGGGTACGGAGTGTACACTGAAGGAGGCTGGGGGCACCGTCACCCCAGTGTTACAAAACGGCTGTACTATGCGAGTGTTCCTCAAGGGCAACTCCCCCATCTTGGACGATGGGCCGGTCTGTCCTGTTTCTGATTTGCTGATACCCCTTTGTAAAGATATTCGATCCGGCGCAATTTCTCTTTATGCACCGCAGACAAACAAGGATGCAGATACTTGCTTTGAACTCGTCTTTTGGCCCAAGAAGCCCGAAGGGTCAGAGGGAT
>JAZQXK010000022.1:0-8157 GCA_045632785.1 Faecousia sp. | reverse complement strand
TGTGGATAAGATCACCTGGTGGCATCTGGCAAGACAGTACCGCCTGGCGGCAGGAAGCGGAGAGAGAAGATAAGGGGAAACGGTTGACAGTTGGGCGGTAAATTTTGGTTTATCTGTGAGTTTGCTGGGCACTCTTGGCCCTCTCTGATGAGGGGGCTGTCAGCCGAACAGGCTGACTGGGGGAGAGAAAACCTCATAAATTTCCTTTGTTTTGATGCTTATTGTCAGATTTTAGGCTTGTTTTCTCTCCCTCCGTCAAAAATCAAAGATTTTTGCCACCTCCCTCGTCAGAGGGAGGTTTCGGTGCGGTGCAACCCAACAGTTGGTGCGATAAACAGGAATTTACTTCCCCTCCGCTGCTTTCAAGGTAAATACAGCCTATTGAAACCACCCGGATTTTTTGCTATAATTACAGCAAACAAATCCCCTGTAAGGAGGAATCTTCAATGGATCTTACTACCCTGAAAGCAAAACTGGATGAAGCCCGATATATACACGATGACACCATGGCGGCAGTTCTGGCAGTGGCTCTGGAGCTGGGCAGACCCCTTCTGGTAGAGGGTGCAGCCGGTGTGGGCAAGACCGAGATTGCCAAGGTCATGGCAGCGGTTCTGGATCGGGATCTGGTGCGGCTACAGTGCTATGAAGGTCTGGACGAAAGCAAGGCCCTTTACGAATGGAACTACCAGAAGCAGCTTCTGTCCATTCAGGTCAACATGGGAAGCGCCGATAAGGATGCTCTGACCCGCTCTCTTTTTGGGGACGAGTACCTTTTGGAGCGCCCCTTGCTGAAATCCATCCGGGCGGAAAAGCCGGTGGTGCTGCTGATCGACGAGATCGACAAGGCTGACGAGGAATTTGAAGCCTTCCTTTTGGAATTGCTTTCCGATATGCAGGTATCTATCCCGGAAATTGGGACCATCAAGGCCAGAACTACCCCCTTTGTGGTGCTGACCTCCAACCGGGCAAGACCTCTGTCCGAAGCTCTGCGCCGCCGCTGCGCCTATTTGCACATTGAATACCCCACCATGGAAAAAGAGCTTGCCATCCTTCGGGCGAAGCTGCCCCATGTGGATGACAAGCTGTGCGCCCAGGTGGCGCTGGCTACCTGCAAGCTCCGTGCCCACGATGCCATTTTGAAAAAGCCCTCTATTGCAGAGGCTTTGGACTGGGCGGCTGCTCTGGATGCTCTGGGCGTCAAGGAGCTGACCCCCGATGCTTTGCGGCGCACAGCAGGCTTTGTGCTGAAAAACAACGACGATATCGCACTTCTGGAAGAAGCCATGGAGAAGCCTGTCCACACCTGCTCTTGCGGTGGACACTGTCACGGACACAGCCATGGTTGAGCCGGGGGTATATTTAGAGAAGCTCTCTGCCTTCGCCCGGATGCTCCGGCTGGAGGGCTTTCCCATCGGCCCTATGGAAACTGCCGATGCCGCCCGGATTTTGATCAACACCGGATTTGAAGACCGAGCTACAGTGAAAACCGCTCTGCGTACAGTCTTTGCCAAGTCCCGGGAGGAACAGCTCGCCTTTGACCGGGTCTTCGACGGCTTCTTTATCTCCGAGGAAGCCATGCGGCAGCAGGCGCAGCAGCAGGCCCAGCAGGAGGCCCAGCAGGAGCAGATTCGTCAGGAAGCCCAGGACAGCTTCCGGGATACCCCGGTAGAATTGGACGAAGACCAGTGGCGGGCCTATGCCTCCATGCCGGAGGATGAGCGGCAGCGCTTGCAGCGGTTCATGGACAAATACCGGGACAATGCCCAGCGAAATCCTCGGCTTTACGGTGATTTCATCCACTCTGTCTTTGCCAGAGCCATTTTGGAGCAGCAGATGATGATGGAGGATGCGGGTCTGGGAGCGGAAGCGGCAGACCCGGAGCTGGGTATGCTGTACCGGGATATTTCCCGCTTTAAGGACACGGAAATTCCCAAGGCCATTGATCTGATCCAGTCCGTTGCCCGGCAGATCAACGGCGAGCTTACCGCCAAGCGGCGCAGAGGCGGTCACAGCGGCAAGCTGGATTTTCGGCGCACCATCCGCAAGGGTTTGGAAACCGGTGGCTCTTTCTACCGCCTGCAATACCGGAAAAAGCGGCATCGTCGGAAAAGTCTGGTGCTTTTGTGCGATGTGTCCGGGTCTATGATGCAGTTTTCCGAGTTCGCTCTGCGGTTCATCCAGTCCTTAAACCGGGTATCGGAAAGCTCCCGCACCTTCCTGTTTTCGGAGGAGGTTTTTGAGGCGGATGCCTTCTCCTTGGAGGATATGGACAAGTTCCGGGACTATGTGAAGCGCTCCGGGCTCTACGGTAGAGGAACGGATTTGGGCACAGCTTTGGAAGCTCTTTGCGCTATGAAGCCCTCTCCCCTGAATGCGTCTTCTACCCTTCTGATCCTCTCCGATACCAAGACCATCGACCAGAACCGGGCAGTTGCGGCACTTTTGAAGGCCAAAACCATGGCGGGGCGAGTGCTTTGGCTGAACCCCATTCCCTCGGAGAAGTGGCAGTATCTTCGCAGTGTGAGAACCATGGAAGCACTGTGTCCTATGGTGCCTTGTAGCACCCTGGGAGAATTGGCTGCGGCTTGCAGAAAATTGGCTAAGTAAACAAAACTCCTTGTTCCCTTTTTGGGGGAGCAAGGAGCTTTTTCTATGATGCCGAAACAAAAGAAAACCGGAATCGCCAAAAGACGATTCCGGAACTTTTCATTAGTCGGCTACGTAGGGCAGCAGAGCGATCTGACGGGCGCGCTTGATAGCCTCGGTCAGGTGGCGCTGATGAGCGGCGCAGGTACCGGTGGTACGGCGGGGCAGGATCTTGCCACGCTCGGACAGGTAACGGCGGAGCTTTGCGGTATCTTCGTAATCGATATGGGTCATCTTGTCCACGCAGAACTGACAAACCTTCTTGCGCTTGCGGGGACGGACGCGATCGTTAGCCATGGTAATCCTCCTTCATCTAAAACTCTTTGAGAAAATCAAGTCATTGGGGACTTAGAACGGGAGCTGTGCATCATCGTCTTCCAGCATTGCGAAATCGGAAGCAGGGGGAGCAGCGGGAACAGCAGGAGCTGCGCCATAGCTACTGTAGTTGTTGCTGTTGTAGCTGTTACCACCGTAGTTATTGCCGCCGAAGCTGCCGGCGGAATCGCCGTCACGCTTGCTGTCGCCAAAGTAGACATTGTCTGCCACGACTTCGGCGCTGCGGCGCTTGTTGCCATCCTTATCATTCCAATTGCGAATCTGGAGCCGACCGGTTACCACTGCCATGCGGCCCTTGGCAAAATACTTGCTGACGAACTCAGCAGTGTTGCGCCATGCCACGATGTCGATGAAATCGGTTTCCTTTTCCCCGGACTCTCTGGAACCGAAGTCCCGGTCAACAGCCAGGGTAAAGGAAGCAACGGCGATGCCGCTGCCGGTACGACGGAGCTCGGGATCCCGGGTAAGGCGACCCATGAGAACAATTTGGTTCAGCATGGTATTTCTCCTTACGCTTCGACAGTGATGATGTGACGGAGCACACCCTCGGTAATGTTGAGGACGCGGTCCAGCTCAGCGGGCAGCTCGGGCTTGCACTCGCAGATCATGCGAACGTAATAGCCTTCGGGCAGATCGTTGATCAGGTATGCCAGACGGCGCTTGCCCAGCTCATCCAAGCTGATGACGGTACCCTCCGCTTCCACCATTGCCTTGAACTTCTCCACAAGAGCGGCGATGCCTTCTTCTCCCTGAGCGGGGTCGATGATGTAGATCACCTTGTACTTAGCGGAAATCTTAGCCATGTTTTTGCACCTCCTTTTGGACTTTTGGCCGCCGCGGCTACGGCGGCAAGGGCTTGCATACTCGCAAGCCTGTCCATTATAGCGGCTTTCTGCACTGTTGTCAAGGAAAATTTCGGATATTTTCCGAAAAATCCTGAGAATTTCCTATTTTCTCTGGGAATTAGTAGGGTATCTACCCTTCCAGCACCACAGTTTCCCCCTGGATCAGGGTCAGAGCGGAACGAAGCCCCGGGGTTACATAGGCTGCGCCCTCCGCAGTCAGGAAGACGGCCTCAAAATCCCTGTGCTGTTTCCAAAATTCTGCGGCCTTTTCAAGACCCATCACATAAAGGGCGGTGGAAAGGCCGTCTGCCTGCAAGCCCTCTTTGGAAACAATGGTCACAGACAGCAGATCATTTTCCACAGGGAAGCCTGTTGCCGGGTCTATAATATGGCAATAACGCTTGCCGTTTTCCTCAAAGTACCGCTCATAGCCTCCGGAGGTGACTACGGCCCAGGTGCCGGAAAGTTCCAAAACCCCGGCAAGGCCATCCCCCGTGGGGGACTGGATGCCAATGCGCCAGGGATCCTTTCCCGGCTTGGTGCCGTAGGTCTGAATGTTGCCCCCCAGATGGAGGATCGCGGCGGTTACTTCCTGGTATTCTTCGTCCAGAAGCTTGATGCACTGTGCCCCCGCCCAACCCTTTGCCACTGCGCCCAGATCTAATTGCGCCCCGGCTTCCAAGCGGACAGTGCCATTTTCCAGGATCAGGCGATGGTTGCCGGTGCAGGACAGCGCCTTATGCAGTTCTTCCTGGGTGGGGATGCGGTATGTGCCTGTGGTGAAGCCCCAGAGCCGGGTGACCGGATACAGGCAAAGATCCAGACGGCCTTCCGTTTCCTCCCCCAGTTGGGCGGCATTCTCCAAAAGGGCGTAGATATGCTCCTCCGGGGTAACAGTTTCACCCCTGTTCAGGCGGCTGACCAGGGAGTTGGGATTGGTTACGGAGAGGCGGCTGTCCGCTTCCTGCAAACGCTGCTGCAGGTCGGTTAAGGCGGAAGCTTCTCCCCAGACGGTGAGGGTCATCACCGTGTCCATGGCGAAAAGCTGCTTTTCCTGGGGCTGCTGTCCGCAGCCTCCCAGAAGCAGGACTACCAGAAGAAGGCACAATAATTTCATGGAACGCATTTTGTTCACCTGCCAAAAAACACCCGCCGAAAAAGCGGGTGTTTTCCATTATTTCTTACTTTTCTTCTACCACGAGAACGATGCCGTCTACCAGATTGGCTTCAGCAAGGCGACCCTGAATGGCAACCTGCCGCTCCATCAGATCGGTGATAACCACCATGCCGTCCTTACATTCCAGGCGCATGACGTTCTTCATCACCACATTGTCCAGGGTCTTTTCATTCTTGTATACAGTGGAAAGGCACATATTCCTTCCTCCTCAGACCAATGCGGCCAGCACGGTCGCCAGACGCATATTGCCTTTTTCGTAATCGGAAACAGCCAGCATGACCTGCTCATAGGCCATGTGCTGACCGGCCTCGTCCAACTGTTTGGCCAGCGCTGCCAGCTCCTGGGCATGGGCGGCATTGTGGTTTGCCATATACTTCATGAGAGCCACCAGCTCCTCCATGGGGGTGTGCTGACAGCCACCGGCGCAGCTTGCGCAGGCTTCGGGGGAGCAATGCTCGTGGGAATGCTCGTGATGGTGGTGCCCCTGACCGTGGCAGTGGTTATGGTCGTCGTGGGTGTGGGGGTGATGATCGTGGGAATGGGGCTCTGCGCCGTGGTCATGGCTATGGGTATAGCTATGGTCATGGGGATGCTCATGGTCATGGCCATGATCGTGCTCGTGGGAATGGGTGTGAGCGTAGGTATGGGTATGCTCCTGATGGGAGTCGTGTTCGTGATGCATAAAGGTACCTCCTTGTGATTTTTCTCTATTATACCCTATGGGGAACATAATGTCAAAGCATTCTTATGTATATCCCGGGGGCAAAATCCCCCAACCCGGTTTTGCCCGGGCTGGGGGAAGGTTAGGAATTTATCAATACATTCCACCCTGTGCGGCAGCGGCAGCAGCGGCTGCATCAGCGGCGGGGTCGGGCTTGTCGGCAACCAGAGCCTCGGTGGTCAGGACGCAAGAGCCGATGGAAGCGGCATTTTCCAGAGCGGAGCGGGTGACCTTGGTGGGGTCAACGATGCCGGCGGGGATCATGTCCACATACTCACCGGTGTAGGCGTTGTAGCCGAAGCCGATCTTGCCGGAGGTGCGGATGCGCTCGAATACCACGGAGCCGTCCACGCCTGCGTTTTCAGCGATCTGACGGATGGGAGCCTGCAGAGCCCGGGCAACGATCTGTGCGCCGGTCTTCTCGTCGCCGTCCAGAGTGGCAATGAGGGCATCCACAGCAGCAATGGCGTTGACAAAGGCGGTGCCGCCGCCTGCAACGATGCCTTCTTCTACGGCAGCGCGGGTAGCGTTCAGAGCATCCTCCACACGGAGCTTCTTCTCCTTCATTGCAACCTCGGTCTGAGCGCCAACACGGATGACGGCTACGCCGCCTGCCAGATGAGCCAGACGCTCCTGCAGCTTTTCACGATCATAGTCGGAAGTGGTCACAGCGATGGCGGAGCGAATCTCATAGGCACGGGCCCGGATCGCCTCGGGGCTGCCTGCGCCGTCGATGATGGTGGTGGTGTCCTTGCTGACCTTGATCTGACGGGCAGTGCCCAGATCATGGATGGTGGTGGAGGCCAGATCCATATTCAGCTCGCTGGAAATGACAGTGCCGCCGGTGAGGATGGCGATGTCACGGAGCATTTCCTTTCTCCGGTCACCGAAGCCGGGAGCCTTGACACAGACGCAGTTGAAGGTGCCACGCAGGCGGTTGACAAGCAGAGTAGCCAGAGCATCGCCCTCAACATCTTCTGCAATGATAATCATCTTGCGGCCGGACTTCATGACCTGCTCCAGCAGGGGAACCAGCTCCTGAATGGCGGAGATCTTCTTGTCAGTAATGAGGATCAGGGGGTTATCCAGAATGGCTTCCATCTTCTCGGTGTCGGTGACCATATAGGGAGAGATATAGCCACGGTCAAACTCCATGCCGTCTACTACATCCAGGCCGGTTTCGGCAGTCTTGGATTCTTCGATGGTGATGATGCCGTCGGTGCCGACCTTTTCCATGGCCTCAGCGATGAGTGCGCCAATGGCCTCGTCACCGGAGGAAACGGTGCCGACTCTGGCGATGTCCTCAGAGCCGTTGACGGCCTGAGAGTTGGCCTTGATGGATTCTACAGCCACAGTGATGCCCTTGTCGATGCCCTTGCGCATGACAATGGGGTTTGCGCCGGCGGTAACGTTCTTCAAACCTTCCCGAACAATGGCCTGAGCCAGAACAGTAGCGGTGGTGGTGCCGTCACCGGCAACATCATTGGTCTTGGTGGCTACTTCGCGGACAAGCTGTGCGCCCATGTTCTCAAAAGCATCTTCCAGCTCCACATCCTTGGCGATGGTCACGCCGTCGTTGGTGATGAGGGGAGCGCCATACTTCTTGCCCAGAACCACATTTCTGCCCTTGGGACCCAGGGTAACCTTTACGGTATTGGCCAGCTGGTCAATGCCTCTCTGCAAACTCTTGCGAGCATCCTCGCCGTATACAATCTGCTTTGCCATAGTAACAGTTCCTCCTTCTTATTCCACAATAGCCAGAATGTCGGACTGCTTCACGATAGTGTAGTCCACGCCATCCAGCTTGATCTCGGTGCCGACATACTTGCCGACGACGACCTTGTCCCCAACCTTGACGACCATTTCGGTGTCCTTATCCCCGGGGCCAACGGCAACGACCAGAGAAATCACAGGCTTTTCCTTGGTGGCGGTGGAGAGGATCAGGCCGGAAGCGGTAGTTTCCTCGGCCTCGGTGGGCTTCAACAGCACACGATCAGACATGGGTCTTAATTTCATTGTTCATAACCTCCAATGTGTTTTATGGTCAGCCCCGGAAGACTTTGCATCAAAGGCTGACTTGAGGGCATCCCCAAAGGGGGTGCCATGATTTACAAAATTCGTGGTTTTAGCACTCTTTGGCCCTGAGTGCTAACCTTCTATATAATAGACCATGGGAAGGGAAAATGCAAGGGGTATTTCCATAAATTTTTTGTGAACATTTGCCGGGATTTGGGGAAGGAAGATGGAAGGGGAGCGGTTGGTAGTTGGCAGTTGACAATGGGCAGTTATCCGTAAATTTTGGTTTGTCTTTCTAAGGTTGCTGGGCACCAAAGCCTCCCTTGTGTAAAGGGAGGTGGGTCGCCGAAGGCGAGCCGGAGGGATTGCCTAGGGCAGTTCGATTTCGCCAAAATGCTAACTAGAACGGAAATTCC
>JAZQXK010000021.1:0-31400 GCA_045632785.1 Faecousia sp. | reverse complement strand
AACATGGCTCAGTAAGGAAATGGGTTGATACCCATTTCGGTGAGCTGACTAACTCCTAACTAAGTCCGCCGGGGGCTCGCCCCCGGCGGCATAAGCCTATAGATACAAGACCAAGGAGAACCCTATGAAAAAGCACCTTTCCACGATAATTCTATTTCTCATATTTTTCGTAGGCTTGTCCTTGCTGCTGTATCCGACCTTTGCTGACTGGTGGAATTCCTTTCATCAGTCCCGGGCTGTGGCCAGCTATGTGGAGCAGGTGGCCAACATGGACGACGATCAGTACCAGGAAATCTGGTCTGCCGCGTGGGATTACAATCGCTCTCTTATTGGGCGACCCAATGACTACTTGCTATCAGAGGAGCAGCAGGAGCACTACCGCAATCTGCTGAACATTACCGGAAACGGTATCATGGGCTATATCGAGATTCCAAAAATCGATATTGTCTATCCCCTTTACCATGGTACTGATGGAGGCATTCTCCAGGTTGCCATTGGTCACCTGGATTGGACCAGCTTGCCCGTAGGGGGCGAAAGCAGTCATTGTGTTGTCTCCGGACACCGTGGCTTGCCCAGCGCCCGGCTTTTCACAGATTTGGATCAGATGGAGGCGGGCGACACCTTCCTAATCCGGGTTTTGGATGAAGTATTAACCTATGAGGTAGATCAGGTTCTCATTGTTGAGCCGGATGAAACCAAGGATCTTTTGATTGTAGAGGGAAAAGACCTCGTCACCCTGGTCACTTGCACCCCCTATGGCATCAATTCCCACCGGATGCTTGTCCGTGGTCACAGAATTGAAACAGAGGAAGTAAAGGCTGTCCGTCGTGTTACAGCCGATGCGATTCAGATTGAGCCTGTGATCGTTGCACCTCTTATGGCTGCGCCAATTCTGCTGATCTTGCTGATCGCTCTGCTGATGCCGAAGCCTAAGAGAAGAAAGGAGAACCAATGATGAAGAGAATACTGAGCTTGCTGCTGGCCCTTTCTGTTTTGCTGCTGCTTCCAATGGCTGCCCTTGCCCATGATGTTCCACAGGAGCGTGATGATTGCAGCATTGAGGTAGTTGTCCGCTATGAAGGAGAAGATGTGTCCGGTGGCACATTGACCGTTATCCGGGTAGGCTTCGTAGCTGAAGACGACGGAAATTACTTTTTTGCCCAGGAAATGACCGGCCTGAAAATTGAAACACTGGATTCCCCGGAGGCTGCCGCGCAGCAGCAGGAATTCTATTCTAACAACAAGGATAATTATACCTTCTATACGCAGACGCAATCCGTGGTCAACGGAAAGGCTACCTTCAGCGGCCTGTCTACAGGTCTTTATCTGGTTTTGCAGGAGAAGGCTGCAGAGGGCTTCAATAAGATGGGTGCCTTCCTGGTTAGTGTTCCATATATGCTGGATGGTGAGTACCAGTATCATGTGACCGTATCTATGAAGTCTGCTCTGGAGCGTGAGCCGGACCCCACCGAGCCGCCTCCCACAGTACCGGATGATCCGGAGCTGCCTGAGACCGGACAGTTGAACTGGCCTATTCCCCTGATGGTAGTTGCAGGGCTTCTGCTGCTGACTCTTGGTTGGGTGTTATGCTTCAAGAAGAAGAGAGAGCAATATGCGAAATAAAGTTGGTGTTTTTTGCATGGTTTTGGGGACAGCGCTGATCTTCGGGGCGCTGTTCCTTTTTGCACATAATGAAAATGAGTCGACAGAGGCGGAAAATATCAGCGCCAGTGTTGTGCCGCAGCTCATGGAAGTCATTGTAGAAAAGGTAGAGGAGGCTACAGAGGCCCCTACCTATGCCCAGCCTTTGGGTACTCCTCTGGAGTACCTGGAGCCAAGCGCCTTTGAAATGACAGAGGTGGTGATCGATGGATATGCCTACATCGGTTACCTTTCGATCCCGAAGCTGAGTTTAGATCTCCCAGTTATGGCGGATTGGGACTACAAAAGATTAAAGATTGCACCTTGTCACTATGCCGGGAGTGTAAGAGGGGAAGATCTGGTCATCATGGCACATAACTATAAATCCCATTTCAGCCAGCTATCGAAGCTGAAAGAGGGCGACAGTGTTGTTTTCACCGATATGGATGGCATTGTAACCACATATATGGTGGTAGCACAGGACATTCTAGCCCCCAGTGCTGTGGAAGAAATGACCGCCGGTGTTTTTGACCTGACGTTGTTCACCTGCACCTACGGCGGAAAGAGCAGATTAACCGTCTACTGTGATCGTGTGCCTTGAGAAAGCAACGATGGCGGAGCGAACAGGAATCGAATCGGGTATTCGGCAGGAAATCTGTCGAATGCTTGTGCTGTGTATTGAAGAAGAACAACCCATACCCCTTTGGTGTATGGGTACAAATGCGGCAATGCAATTTAGACGGATACCGGGACTCCCTGCCGAAGTGTGGCAGGCGCTTCCCTCCGACTTACAGCAACAGCTAAAACATGGGGATAACACCATATTTCACTATTAAACGGAAACATTCTTACAGGAATCCTTACAATTTTTCGTGTAATATAATAAGATTAAATATAGATAAGCCCAAATATAAAATAAGGAGATAGAAAAGTGGTTAGAGTAATGGAACATATAGCTAAACGGCTGACCTGCCTACTACTGGCAATGGTCATGGTGATCGGTTTGCTCTCCGGTGTTACTGCGTCTGCTGTAGAAACAAGTGCGTCGATCTACGATCTACGGGTCAATGACCAGCGCAACCCCATAGGCGTGGATGATGCCAAACCTACCTTTAGCTGGAAGATGAAATCGGATGCTATTGGTGCGGCACAGACGGCCTATGCCATCACAGTTTCCGATGGTACAAAAACCCTGTGGGATACCGGTTGGGTCACCGGATCTGATTCCATCGGCATCGAGTATGCCGGCGCAGCCCTGGCTGCATCCACGGAATATACCGTCTGCGTTTCCGTTCAGGATCAGAACGGCGCCATTTTGACTACCGAAGGCACCTTTGAGACCGGCCTCATGGGCAAACTGGGTAGTGCAAAGTGGATCAGCCTCAAGAACGACTCTAATTATATTTCCACAACTACTACATACACCATCGACTTTGATTTTACTCTTGAGAGCGGCAATCAGGGCTTCGCCTTCAGTATGAAAGACACAAGCAACTATGTCATGTGGCAGCTCAACACCGTTAAGGGCCAAAATGTCCTGCTGCGCCCTCATTTTAAGATCAACGGCAAGTGGAATGCGCCTGTGGATGTGAATGTTACCTCAGCCTTGGGCTACAACAGCGCCAATCTCATTGGCAAGACCGTCCACCAGCGCATTGTGGTGAGCGGTTCTGTGATTAAAACCTACTTTGGTCCCAATGCGCAGAATCTTACCCTGGCGCACACCTTTGATTGCAAGAAGTATTCCGCTACTTCCTCCATTACGACCATCCCCTTGTATAACTTGGGTTTCCGCCATAACACCAGCACCTCCGGCGGTACCGAAATCTGTTCTTTTGACAACATTGTCGTAACCAACAGCAGCGGAAAAACCCTCTATACGCAGGACTTCTCCGGTCACTATGTGCTCAACGCCATCAATGGCGGCTACGCCTTGAAAAACGGTGCCCTTAAAGGCGGCTCTGCAACAAAGGGCGAGTATGTGGCGGCCCTGAAATCCAACAGCGTCAATAGTTTGCCCGCTTTCCGCAGAAGCTTCCAAACCAAGAATGTCGCCTCTGCCAAGCTCTATACCTCCGGCCTGGGCGTGTATGAATCCTATATCAATGGCCAGCGTGTAGGCCGTCTGCTGGAAGATGGCAGCATTGAATACCACGAGTTGAAGCCCGGTTTCACCGAAATGGGTGAGCGCAAGTTCTACAATGCTTATGATGTAACATGGATGCTCCGGGATAATGGGGAAAATGTCCTGTCTTCCATGGTTTCCGGCGGCTGGTGGAGCGGAGAAATCGGCGCTTACTATGGCACAGAAGATGCCTACTGGGCAACACTGATTTTGAAGTATACGGACGGCTCCACCGAAACCATTGTGACCGACACCAACTGGCGGGCCGCCAAGGAATCTCCCCTCCAGAAGGGCACCGGTATTTTTGAGGGCGAGCGCTACAATGCCGCAATCTCTACCGCATGGATGCTCCCCGGCTATGATGCCTCTTTGTGGAGCAAGGCCAAGGTCAACACGGAGTTCACAGGTAAATTGGTGGCTTGGGATGGTGAATTTGTCACAGCCCGTAAGGATCTGGAACGAGTTCCTGCCGAAATGTATGTTTATAAGGGAGTAAGCAACGACTCCACTGATTACTATGGCACGGTCAATGTGCTGCGCACTTATGAAGATGGTGACACCATCACCCTGAACCAGGGTGAGACTCTGGTCGTAGACTTCGGTCAGAACTTCGCCGGTTGGGAAGCCTTTACCGTCACCGGTGCAGCAGGAACCAGAATCCATGTGGAGCATGGCGAAATGCTCAATGACGGCAATGGCGCCACCTCCCGCGGCTGCGATGGCCCCGAGGG
The DNA here is from genome assembly GCA_045632785.1 of Faecousia sp. Classification (GTDB taxonomy): domain Bacteria; phylum Bacillota; class Clostridia; order Oscillospirales; family Oscillospiraceae; genus Faecousia. The sequence continues at coordinate 26,903 of JAZQXK010000021.1, read as the reverse complement.
CTCCGTCTATAATAAGAACTACCGCACAGCCACTGCCGATACGTATTATACCCTGTCCGGCAACGGCCCGGAATCTTATCATCCGACCCATACCTACTATGGCTTCCGCTATGCTTCCTTCACCACCAACAAAACCGTAACCCTCACCGGCATTCGCGGACAGGTCGTTACCTCCGTGAAGGAAGATACGGCTTGGATCACTACCTCCGACAAGGATGTGAACAAGCTGGTATCCAATATCCGCTGGGGTATGTATTCCAATTACCTCTCCATCCCCACTGACTGCCCCCAGCGTTCCGAGCGCATGGGCTGGACTGGCGATGCGCAGAACTTCGCAGAAGCAGGTGCCTATCTTGGTAACAACAAGAGCTTCCTTGAAAAATACCTGGTCGATCTGCGTGACACTCAGAAGTCCGATGGCCGCTATGCCGGCACCGCTCCCACCGGCAGCTATGGCGGCGCCACCTTCGGTGCGCTGGGCTGGGCTGATGCAGGCATCATCATCCCCTACTACTTGTATGTGATCTACGGCGATACCACTACCATTGCCGAGCACTGGAATTCTATGACTCTGTACATGGACACCTATATGGCCTCCACCAATGGCATGGGTGGCGCACACAATTACGGTGACCATGTTTCCTATGAGTCAAACGATACCGAAATCAAGAATATGCTGGGTGTCAGCTACTATGCATGGGATGCCCTTTTGATGTCTGAAATGGCAGCAGCTCTGGGCAAGACATCTGATGCCGCACGGTATCTGAAGCTTTACGAAAAAGAAAAGGCTCTGTACCAGTCGCTGTATGTGCTGAAGGACGGCAGCTTGAAGCGTGATGTGCAGACAGTCTGCCTGTATGCCTTGTATCTGGATCTCCTGCCCAACCAGAAATCTGTGGATAAGGTTACGGCTCAGTTGATTGCGAACATTGAGCGTAACGGCAACAAGCTTCAGACAGGTTTCCTTGGTACGGAGATTATTATGCACACCCTGACCAAGATCGGTCGCAGTGATGTGGCCTATAAGCTGCTCCTGCAGCACAACTGCCCCTCCTGGCTGTATACAGTAGATCAGGGCGCTACGACCATGTGGGAAAGCTGGAATGCCTATACCCCATACCGTGGCCTTGCTACCTCCCGTAACTCTTTCAACCACTACTCCTTTGGCGCTGTGGCCAGTTGGATGATCCGTGGTATGGCCGGTATCTCCTTTGATACGGAAAATCCCGGCTTCAAGCATATCATTCTCTCTCCTCAGCCCAATCAGTTGCTGAAATCCGTGGATGCTACCTATGAATCCGTCTATGGCCCGATCAACAGTGCCATAAAGTATGAAGGCGACACGCTGAACTACACATTCTCCATCCCTGCCAATACTACGGCTACCCTTTACCTGCCTGTGGAGCGGATCGATACACTGACTGTGGATGGCGGTACTGTGGAAGCGGCTGAAGGCATGACCTTCGTGGGCTATTCCCATGGCATTGCACAGTTTGAGGCCTCCTCCGGTACGCATACCCTGTCGTCCAAGCTGGAGCCCAAGCGCTTTGTAACCCTGAATGTGGAACACGATGTCCATGTACCTATCGCAAGAACAAGAGTTTACTGCAATGAACAACTGGTAGCCACTCAACTGCCTGCTACTTTGGAGGTGCAGGACGGCGATGTGCTCACCGCTACTGTTACCCCCAAGAATGCCATAGATTATGCTGTGACCGGCTGGAACATTGGCGATGAAGTGGTGGAAAGTAATTTCTTACACCATGTGGTAAATGGTTCCGCTACCATCACTGCTGTAGTGGACTATGTTGGCTACGATAATCTGGCAGTAGGTGCTTCCGTGAATACAGAGCAGCATAACACCAGTTGGAGCAGCGCCTTCCTCACTGACGGCATTTTGAATACCCTGGGAGGCTCCAGAGGTTGGTCCAGCTCCTCTCGGGCCACAGACACCTTAAGCTTCTCTGTGTTCTATACAACCATTGATTTGGGCAAGAGAATGACCTTCAACCGCTTCCAGATGTATCCCAGAGATTACGATGTCACGGAGCTGGAAGGCTTCCCTGTAGCCTACACAATCTATGTCAGTAATAACAGAACCGATTGGACAGCGGTCTACACGACTTCCAACGGTGAACTCCCTGTAAATATCTATTCTCCTGCGACAATCCAGTTGAACAAGAATGTGACAGGCCGCTATGTCCGGCTTGGTGTTACTAAGGTGAACAAGCTGGATGTGGGCAACCGGGCATTTGTGCAGCTGAACGAATTTGGCGTTTATTGCGTTGACGACTTGGTTGAGAAGCGCACTGTGACCGTTAAAGTCAAGGCACCGGCCTCCGTGCCCATTGAAGGCGCTGAGATCTGTGTCAATGGCAAGATTATTCCTTCTGATTTGCCCGCTGAAGTGTTTGTCAGACCTGGCGATATGGTGTCTATCTCCGTAAAGCCTATGAACGCTGTGGATTATGCTGTAATCAATTGGAGCTTCAGTGATGGCAGCACGGTGGAAGGCGATATCCTGCACTTTGTTGCCCAGGACTCTGTTACCGTTACCGCCAATGTAGGCTATGCCGGCTATGAAAATTTGGCGGAGGGTGCCTCTGTAGATACGAAGCAGCACAACACCGGCTGGAGCAGCACTTACCTCACCGATGGTATTCTCAATACCCTGGGCGGCTCCAGAGGTTGGTCCAGTTCCTCTCGGGGTGCTGACAAGTTGAGTTTTGCTGAATTCTTTGCGGTTATCGATCTGGGCGAAAAGATGGCCTTCAACCGTTTCCAGATGTATCCCAGAGATTATCAAGTTACCGAGTTGGAAGGCTTCCCCGTGGCTTACACGATCTACGTCAGCGATAACAAGACTGACTGGACACCGGTTTACACCACCAACAATGGTGAGCTGCCGAGAAACCTGTACTCACCTGTAACAATCCAGATGAACAAGGATGTGGAGGGCCGCTATGTACGGCTTGGTGTCACGAAGGTGAATAAGCTGGATGTGGCTAACCGCGCATTCGTCCAGTTGAACGAATTTGGTGTGTATTGTGCTGAGGATCGGTTTGCAACGGGAGCTGTGGCGGTTAAGATCAATGTGCCTGCATCCATGCCGGTTACAGATGCTGAAGTTCGCATCAACGGAACGGTTGTGTCCAACTTGCTGCCTACCGAGGTGCTCGCTATGCCCGGTGACGAAATCATGGTATCCGCAAAACCCATGAACGATGTGGATTATGCTGTGACTGGCTGGACCATCAGTGGAAGTGGCACAGTAGAAGGCACCACTCTAAATTTCGTCGCAGAGGATTCTGTCACCGTCACTGCCAATATAGACTATATCGGTTATGAAAATCTGGCATTGGGTGCTTCCGTGACAGCAGAGGAGCGCAGTGCTAATTGGTGCGGCGCCTTCCTCACAGACGGCATTCTGAATACGCGCGATACCAACAAGAGCTGGTCCAGTGCCCTCCGTGCCACCGACAATATGGCCTTCAGGGAACACTTTGCTACCATTGATCTGGGCCAAAAGACGGAATTTAATCGCATCCAAATGTACCCCAGAGATTCCGGTATCACCGTACCTGTGGGCTTCCCCTTGGCGTACACCATCTATGTCAGCAACGATAATACCAACTGGTATCCGGTCTACACAACCAGGGCAGGTGATACGCCCGATAATCTGTACAGACCTGCGGTGGTGCAGCTGCCTTATACTGTGAATGCTCGATATATCCGGCTTGGCGTTACCAGAGTCAGCTATCTGGATGCAAAGAACCGGGCGTTTGTGCAGCTTAATGAACTGGGTGTTTACATGGTCTCGGATTTTTTGCCTGTCGAATAATATAACCTCGAATCGTGCCGGGAGATAAGCTCCCGGCACGATTCAGTCTGTCAAATAAGCAAAAATTGCCGAGATCCGTGAAAAGCTGAGAAACCTGGGCGCAATGGAAATGAGCAAGAGCCTGTTAATAAAAGCCATACGCAGATTTATGTCCATGGATCACCTGACTGCGCCGCTTTTGCGGGAACTGATTGATAAAATCGAAGTTCACGAAACGGAAGGAACAGGAAAGAACCGCACACAGCGGATTGTGATTTACTACAAGTTCGTAGGCTACATCGACATCCCGGAGAGATGCGACTTCTATGTTGCAGAAACCAGACAGGGTGTGGCGGTTCAGTATCCCACCAGGCCGGCCTGAAGCAAAAAAGAGCAGGCACTGCCTGCTCATGGATAAAAAGAAATCGAGTGTCCGTAACGGTCAAATCCGTTATGAACACTCGATATGAAGTGTATTGATAATAATGATACGGTTTCAAATAGTTTCATTTGGTTTCACTCAAAAAACGAAACTATGAAACGGGAAGTGAAACTCTCTTTTGGGACTGAAACTATGCTAATCAGTTTGTCAAATTGGAATTTGATATATTGCTATAGTAAAGTTGAGGCCCAAACAGTTATTAGCGCATCATATATTCCGTGGGCAATTATCAAAGATAAAGTAGAACAGTTTTTAACGCTAAGCCTACAGAAGCACAAAATAACACCAATGCAAGCAGTCATCACCATTTGAATCAGATTACCGCTAAACAGATGAAATACGCCGAAAAGAACCGATGAGCCAATAATCGCTATTACTTCTTTTTGAGTTGTTTTCTTTATTTTATCATAGATGAAACCCCGAAAAACGAACTCTTCTACAAGTCCGATTGCGAAAATGCAATAGAAGAACTCATAAACAAATTGCCATAAGTATTGATACCGCTTGCTATTGTCCACATACGCACCAAAACCAAACAAATGAGGTACCAATGTCAGTATAAGCGACATCGCTGTGCCAAGAAATACGCCTACCAAAATTTGTGAGAATATTTTGGATTTGCTAAATCCATAATCCGCGAACTTGTCTTTGCTGACAAACATTACAATTATGGGAATTACTGCTATCAGCCAGTAAACAGCTGGCATACTTATCATCCTTGCACCTAAAGGCAACGACATAAGCACAAAGCGATTGAAAGATACCACACCATATAAGCCAAGCATAGCACCTAAAAATCCAACCAAAAACCAAATCCATTGTCTTTTTGCTCGCATACTATTCCTTCTCCAAATTCAAGTTTATCGAATAAATTGTAGCAAATTTCTGTGTGAATATCAATCAATATAGAAAAAGCACGATGATTTCGTATCAAAACCATCGTGCTAATATGGTGCGCGAGGCGGGACTTGAACCCGCACGCCCGGAATGAGCACTAGAACCTGAATCTAGCGAGTCTGCCAATTCCACCACTCGCGCATATACCGCAGGCGATTGCCCTAGCGACTCGCTTAGTTTAGCATATTTTATCCTGCTTGTCAAGGGCTAAAATGAGAAATTTCTCAAAAAATGCAGTTTCCAAGCAATACGGAAAACAAAACCCCGAAGCGTCAAGGCGCATCGGGGTTTTTGGAGCTGGAAACGTGACTCGAACACGCGACCTTCTCATTACGAGTGAGATGCTCTACCGACTGAGCTACTCCAGCAAAGAAACAAAGCTTGTATATTATACCAAGACCGGGGGCGGTTGTCAACAAAAAGTTATGTTTCTGGCTTGCGGGAATTCCGTTCAAAGCCGGGGTTAGAGTTTTCGCCATAGGAAGGCTTATACTTGCCTCAAGGATTCGCCCACCGGAAACGGGCAGAACAAAACAGGAGGCATCCCCATATGCAGAAAAACAAAGGCTTCAATCTTCAGCGGTTCGCCGCAGAGGAGGAAAGCACCACGGGCGCAGAGATTCAGCCTGACGCCGGGGCTGAGAAAACAGAGGAAAGCTCTTTTGAGCTTCTTTTGAAGGAAAACCCTCAATACAAGGCCGCTTACGATGCCAGAGTTCGCCGTGCAGTAGAGGGGAGATTCCGGCAGATGCGGCAGTTGGAGGAGCGAAGCACAAAGGCCGATTCTGTGCTGAGCGCGCTGGCAAAGAAATACGGCCTTGCCTGGAAAGCGGGGGAGGACACTGCTCCTCTACTGGATGCACTAACAGACGAGTCCCAAAATCATCGTCAGCAGGCGGTGGGACGGCTGCGGGATCAGGTGATAGCGATGCGCAGCCGCAATCCCACCTTTTCCATGGAGCAGGAAATGAAAAACCCCGCCTTTGGGCGGCTGCTGGCTCACGGTGTACCTGTGGAAGCGGCCTATGAACTGACCCACAGATCGGAAGCCATTGCCCGGGCTATGCACTATGCCATTACACGCACCAAAAGTGCCATGGCAGACCAGCTCCGCTCCGGCAGTCGTCCCCAGGAAAACGGGCTGAATCCACGGCTCTCCCCCCAGGCAACACCTGACCCCAAGAGCATGACCCGGCAGGAGCGGAAAAACCTTCGTGACCGGGTGGCCAAGGGTGAAAAGGTGTACTGGTAAACCTGCCATTATGGCGCAAATTACGCACCTTGGAGGTGCAAAAACTGAAAGGAGAAAAATCTTATGGAACTGAATTTGCAGAGATTTGCAGATGCCGGTACTGCGGTCAATACCACCGCCGGCACTGCCAACGCTTACACCGGTGAGACCGCTGCTTCCGGCGAAATGTCCGCCACTATGAAGACCTACTATAACACCGAGCTGCTGGAAAATGCCCGGCCTCAGCTGGTCTTTTCCCAGCTGGGTCACCATCAGGCACTGCCTGCCCGCCATGGCAAGACTGTGGAGTGGAGAAAGTTTGACACCTTCGACAAGGCCATGACCCCTCTGACCGAGGCAGTCATTCCTACCGGCAAGAAGCTGTCCATGACTTCCGCCACTGTCACCGTGGAACAGTTCGGTGACTACACCACCATTTCTGATCAGCTGGATATGCACGCTGTAGATCCCGTCATTCTGGGCGCCACCGAGGAAATGGGCGCCGCTGCCGGTGCCACTGCCGACACCCTGGTGCGCAATGTTCTTCTGACCGGCACCAATGTCATGTATGCCCCCAAGGGCACGGAGGCAGTTGAGTCCCGTGAAGCCCTGACCGCTGAATGTAAGCTGACCCCCGATGTGGTACACAAGGCTGTTACCTGGCTGAAAAAGTGCAAGGCTCCCAAGTTCGACGGCCGCTGGTATGTGGCAGTCATTCATCCTTCCGTTGCCTATGACCTGACCTCCAGCGCCGAGTGGCTGGAAGCCCACAAGTATGCCTCTGCTACTGAAATCTTCCAGGGTGAGATCGGTCAGATTCGGGGCTGCCGCTTCATCGAGTCTACGGAAGCCCCCATTATGGAAGGCGGCGCAGACGGCGCCCTGGTCTATGCGACCCTGTTCTTTGGCAAGAACGCCTTTGGCGTTGTTGATCCCGAGGGTATGGGCATGGAACTGATCGTCAAGGACAAGAGCCAGGTTGGCGGCCCTCTCAACCAGTTCTCCACTGTGGGCTACAAGTTTGAAGCTGCCACCAAGATCCTGTATCAGGAGCGCATGGTTCGTGTAGAGTCCGGATCTTCTCTGTCCGGCACCGATCAGGTCAACTAAGCTGAGCAAGGAGGGAAAACAATGTCTAAGATGGTAAAGATCCGTCTGCCTAAGGCCGGCGCAGGTCAGGAGCAGGAAGTTTTCGTAGGCGTAAACGGCACGGGCTACCGCATCCGTAAGGGTGTAGAGGTGTCCGTTCCTGCTGCTGTGGCTGAGGTTCTGAGAAACGCAGAGGCTGCCGCAGAGCGCAACGACCGCTTCCTGGAAGAGAACGTAGATCCTGAAATTCGCAAGTAATCTTTCCCGGCCATAGCACCGCAAGGGAGAGGCCTGGAGGCTTCTCCCTTTTTTATATCACAACCCAAAAAGGAGGAATTTCCTTGACTATATACGAAGCTGTTGAACATTTTGACAGTTTGACCCACAATCAACTCCCTCTGCCTACCAAGGTGTACTGGCTCTCCCTTTTGGATAGCCACATTTACCGCAGTGTGCTTTCTACCCACAAGGGCTGTGCGCCGGAGAGCTTCAACGGCTACACTGCCGCTACCGATACCCAGACCGCCCTGTTGGTTCCCCATCCCTATGACGAGATCTACCGCTGGTATCTGGAAATGAAGACCTGGGACACCTTGGGAGAGATGGCAAAGTACAACAACGCCGCACAGAAGTACAACACCATCCTTTTGGGCTTTATGGACTACATTAACCGCACCCGAAAGCCCCTGGGGCAGTCCGGGCTGCGCCTTTTGTAAAGGGGGAACGCCATGTTTTATCCCAAACTGCGGCAATATAACCAGAGCCGCCGGGTGATTCAGAAATTTCTGGGCTATGACCGCAGCAGCCGTCCGGCAGAAGGGGCATTTACCCGGATGGAAAACCTCTCGGCCTGCCAGTTTCCCACCCTTTCTCCACGAAAGCCCAGAGGCTTGGCGGCCCAACTGCAATCTCCCCAGGGAGTTTCCGGCAAAAACGGCCTTGCCTATGTAGATGGCAGCCGCCTTTATTATCAGGGCTTGTCCATTGATGGTCTGACCCTTTCGGATGAGCCGTCCATGTGCCCCAAGACTCTGACCTCTATGGGGGCGTATTTGGTGGTCTTTCCGGATAAGGTTTACATAAATACGGCAGACCTATCCGACTTTGGCTCTGTGGACAACGAAAGAACCCTGGACTGCACCCCGGACAGCGGTATTCGCTGCACCCTTTGCCAGGCAGACGGCATGGAGTACGAATCCTGCGTCTTGTCCCAGACGCCTCCGGAAGATCCCGAATCCGGGGCGCTGTGGCTGGACTGCTCCAATGTACCCCATGCCCTCAAGGTCTACAGCGCCGACACCGGGCTGTGGACAGATGTGCCTACCACCTATGTGCGTCTGGAGGGAGCGAACATCGGCGCGGGCTTTTCTCAATTTGATGGGGTAAAAATCACCGGTTTGGTGGAAGAAAGCCTCAACGGCGCCGCAATTTTGCAGGAGGTAGACACAAACTATCTTGTCATTACCGGTATCATCGACCAGACCTTTAGCCAGGCTTCCGGAACAGTGACCATAAGCCGGAAGGCGCCGGATATGGACTTTGTAACGGAGTGCGGCAACCGGCTTTGGGGATGTAAGTACGGTCTGGTGGACGGCAAGGCGGTCAATGAGATCTATGCCTGCGCTCTGGGAGATTTTAAGAACTGGAACAAGTTTCAGGGCTTGTCCACAGACAGCTATGCCGCCTCCCGTGGTTCTCACGGCCCTTGGACCGGGGCCATCACCCATTTGGGCTGCCCTCTGTTCTTCAAGGAAAACGCCTTGGAAAAGGTCTATCCTTCCACTGGGGGCGGCCACCAGATCGTAACCACCAACTGCCGGGGCGTGGAGCAGGGCAGCCACAAGAGCCTTGCGTTGGTGGGGGAGATCCTCTACTACAAATCCCCTACAGACATCTGCGCCTATGACGGAAGCCTGCCTGTATCTGTTTCCCGGCCTCTGGGAGAGCTGACGGGTCACAATGCTGTAGCAGGCAGTGTGGGAAGCCTTTACTATATCAGCCTGACCGATGACCGTGGGCAGTCGCAGCTCCTGGTCTACGATGGGGCGAGAAATCTGTGGCACGGAGAGGACAGCTTGCAAGCCCTGGATTTTTGCAATCTGGGCAACTCTCTTTACTGCCTGGATACCGAAGGCAAGCTTTGGTGCATGGACGGACAGATGGGAGAACCGGAGGGAAAAATCTCCTGGTTCGCAGAAACCGGCCCTATGGGTCTGGACAGAGCAGACGAAAAGCATATCTCCCGGCTGAGCCTGCGGCTGGAGCTGGAGGGAGGCTCCGATCTGGACATTTTCCTGCGCTATGACGGAGAAGGGCCTTGGGTTCATGGAGCAAACCTACGGGGCAGGGGACTGGGGGCACAGGTAGTTTCCCTCCTGCCCAGACGGTGCGACCATTTCGCTCTGCGGCTCAAGGGCAGAGGGCCTTGCCGGGTCTATGGCATCGCCATGATTTTAGAAGATGGGAGTGATGTGCAATGGCCATGACCTTCTCGCCTCCCGCTCAGCCCAACGGCACAACGGGGCAGCAGCTCCGGCAGATCTACAGCTATCTGTTTTCTCTCCATCAGCAGCTAAATGCCGCCGTGGGTGCGGCAGATACAGCCGTGACCGGCGGGGCTTCCACCCGGACGGTGGAAACTGTTTCCAGGGAGGAAGCCCAGAGCCTGAAAGCCCTGATTGTAGGCAATGCAAAGCTGGTGCAGCAGGAAATGCAGCGCATAGAAACCCAGCTCAAGAGCAGCTACGTGGCTGTTTCGGACTTCGGCACTTATTTAAGGGAGTTGAACGCCAGCCTGGAAGCGGATGCGGAAGCACTGACCCAGTATTATAGCTTCTTGTCCGCCTTGCAGGCAGATCTGGAAGCAGTGGACAGCTCTTTTCAGTCCTACCTGGTGCGCACAGAGGGCTATATCCGTACCGGCATCGTGGAGTACGACGGAGAGATTCCTGTTTACGGTGTGGCGGTGGGGCAGGGACTGACCACTTTGGAGCAGGATGGGGAAACTGTGGTAACATCGAGTCAGTTCCGCTCAACCTTTACCTCCCGGCGGCTCAGCTTTTGGCAGGGGGATAACCAGGTGGCGTATCTGTCGGACAATCGGCTGTATATCACTAATATTACAGTTTTGGGAACCTTACATTTTGGAAACGGCTGGATCGTAGGGCACACTGGCGGCTTTACGGTAAAGTGGATCGGAAGCTAAGAAGGAGGAACTATGGAAAACGAAACAAAATATCTCTTATATTCTCTTTTTGGGATGCGTCTGTACCTGACGGTACAGGTAAAAGAACACCGTCCCGCACAAAACCAGACCCGGGTACTCCTGGGCCTCTATGGGGAAAACAGCGGCACACTTACTATGACGACCGTGGGAGGCAGCAACCTGACTGTGGACGCCCACAACGGCGGTCCGATCCAGGGCTTTAGCTTTCCTACGGTGTGTCCCCAGCCCGGAGAAACTCTGTGGCTGGCAAAGGATCTGGAGGCCACAATCCTTCATGCACCGGACGGCACGGGGGAGGGAATCCCTCTGCGGTGGAGATGGAGCATCCGTCATGCAAACATGCAGAGCCCTATGGGCACGTTCACTTTGGATGTACCCCCTCTGGATCTGGCCACCATGCCACAGATCAAAACCACCCAATATTTCACCCTGGGACAGACGATGCACCTGACATTGAACCCCTGCCAGCCGGATCTGACCCACACCCTGTCCTATGCTGTGGACAATGCCAGCGGTATGGTTGCAGAGAAGGTTACCGGGGAGCAGCAGTGGTTGATTTCTGAAGCTCTGCTTGTGGGCTTGACCTCCAACCTCTATGTTCCCGGACAACTGATTTGCGACACCTACCGGGGGGATATCTTCCTGGGCAGAAAACAGTGTGGTTTCTACCTCAAGCCCGGTGAGGCGGGCAAGCTGCGTGGAGAGGAGGGCTGGTGCCGCTTTGTACCCCAGAGCAATAACCCTGTGGCTGACAGTTGGGGTGTTTGCATCAAGGGAGAATCCAGGATGCTGGTAGAAATTGATGAAAGCAAGCTCATCCTTTCCCCTGGTGCCACATTGAAAGGTGTAAAGCTGACCGTGGACGCAAAACCCATGTTGGGGTTAAGTACACCGGTTCTGTATGACAGCACCCCTTACATTTTGGGAGTGACGGCTACAGACTCCCGGGGCAGTACTATGATCTATCGGGAGCGGGTCACACCCTACGAATATGCTGAGCCGACCTTGGTGGCATCTGCCTGTTTCCGATGCAATGATCGGGGGGCGGCAGATGATGCCGGCTCTTACCTGTGGATCAATTTTGAGCCGACCTATTCCGGCCTGGGCGACCGCAACAGCGCACAGGTGGAGCTGCGGCTTTATACCCCCGGCGGTGCGCTTCTCAAAACGGAAGTATTGGAGAAAAGTGGTATTTATCTGGGAGATCTCAGCGCTCAGGCGGCTTACCGGATGGTGCTGGTCATCACGGATGCCCTGGGCAACTCCAATTCCTATTCGCACATCATTCCGCCCCAGAAGGTAGCTTTCCAGATTCGGGAGGGAGGCGACGGAGCAGCCTTTGGCGGGCTTAGTACAGAGCCGGACTGCTTAGATGTTCATTGGAACCGCCTGCGCCTGGGAGGGCAGGAATTGCAGGATCACCCCATGGAACAGGGGAAGGTTGGTATTTGGACTTACCAAAAGTGGAGAAGCGGTCTGGCCTTGTGCTGGGGGCTGCTCTCCGGCAGCACAGAGATCCATACTCCTGCGGGCGCAGTCTATGGGGGCACGATTCAAGCCCCTGACTTGCCCCCTGTTTTTGCGGAAACGCCTCTGGTGCAGGCAACGGCTGTAGGCGGCGGGCTTTGGTGGCTGGCAGCACCGGAAACAGAGGGAAGACCGGATAAATGCCCTGCCTTTACCCTGGTGAGTCCTCAGAGTACCACAGCAAACTACACTCTGGCACTTTTCTGTGTGGGACACTGGAAACAGGAAACTCAGGATTAGGAGGAACTTTATGAATTATGAAACAATCCAGTTTGGCAGCACCGGAGATGCGGTGCGCCAGCTTCAGGATCTTTTGAAAAAGCAAGGCTATAACATCGTTGTTGACGGCAGCTTCGGTAAGCAGACTCAGGCGGCCGTGGAAGAATACCAGAAGAAAAATGGTCTGACCGTAGACGGTATTGTGGGCAACCAGACTTGGGGGAAGCTCTATACCCCTGCTTCCACCACGGAAAGTAAGTCTTACACCCCTTCCCAGGAGGTTATTTCCGCAGGACAGGCGGTAGAAGAACTGGAAAACAGCCGCCCGGCAGAATATGTCAGCCCCTATGGGGAGGATTTGCGCCAGCTTTATGACCGGATCGCAAATCGCCCTGCCTTTTCCTATGATATGTATGCCGATCCCCTTTATCAGCAGTACCGGGACAGCTATGTGCGCCTGGGCCGCCTTGCCATGGAGGATACCATGGGGCGGGCTGCAGGGCTGACCGGCGGCTACGGCAGCACCTACAGCCAGACAGCAGGCCAAGAGAGCTACCATGGCTACTTGCAGGAGCTGAACCGGCAGCTTCCTCAGCTTTATGATCTGGCACTGTCTAAATATGCCCATGACGGGCAGAGTCTTATGGATCAGTATAGCCTGCTGCGGAGCTTGGAGGACGAGGCCTACAGCCGCCATGCGGATTCCTATGACCGGTGGTATCGGGCCTATGCCGATGCCCAGCAGCAGTACCGGGATGCCCAGGAGGACGACTATGACCGCTACATGGATATGCTGGACTACCTGCTGGCAGCGGAAAAGGCGGCCAAAAGCGGTTCCGGCGGCGGTTCCGGCAAGAAGAGCAGCGGTACAGACGACAAGGAACTGGAGAAGCTGGCCCACAGCTACATGGCACAGGGCTATACCAGCGCCTACGGCTCCCGGGATATGATTGACTGGATGACTGCTCAGGGCATTTCCCAAACTGCTTACAAGAAGTTTTATGAGCTGCTGAAGAAGCTGGGCTACCGCATGGGCGGCGGTGGCGGCGGAAAGGACAAAAACCGGGTAGACATGCTTCTGTAAGGATCACCGTCAAACTAAGATGCTAAAAAGGCTTGCCGCTTCCTTCGGGGGGCGGTGAGTTTTTACAGGCTGTTATTAGATAATTTTCATAAAATTCATAGTTTTTGTAGCAATTTCCATCCGTTTTGTGTTATAATGGATTCACAATTGATGTTTGGAGGAATTGCCTATGAAGGAATTACTGGGTAAAATCAAAGAAGCCCTGGTATCCACCCTTCCCATTACTGCCATCGTGTATCTCATGGCTCTGACACCGTGGTTTAATTTCTCCCGGGAAGAGCTGCTGTCTTTCACCATCGGTGCAGTGCTTCTGATTTTGGGAATTGGCCTGTTCAACCTGGGTGCGGATCTGGCTATGACCCCCATGGGTACGCATGTGGGTGCTGGCTTGTCCCGGCAGAAAAAACTGGGACTTCTGCTGATCGTATGCTTTGTTTTGGGTATGCTCATTACCATCGCCGAGCCGGACCTGCAGGTGCTTGCAACCCAGGTGGCAGGCGTTATCAACGGCACATCCCTGATTGTGACCGTAGGCGCTGGCGTGGGCGGCTTCCTTGTGGTTGCGGTGCTGCGCATCGTGTTTAAAAAGACCCTGGGAGAGCTTCTGTCCATCTTCTATATGTTCCTGTTTGCTGTGGCCCTGATCCTGGTGGTGCAGGGGAAGGCACCTCTGCTGCCCATGGCTTTTGATTCCGGCGGTGTTACAACGGGCCCTATTACTGTGCCCTTTATTATGGCTTTGGGCGTTGGTATTTCTCATATTTTGGGTGACCGCCGTTCAAAGGAGAACAGCTTCGGTCTGGTAGCCCTTTGTTCTGTAGGTCCCATTCTGGCAGTTATGGTGTTGGGCATCTTCTCCCATGGGGATATGACCTATACTGTGCCTGACTTTTCTGCCAGCAGCAGTATTCTTTCCGCTTATGCCCACACTGCTATGCACACCTGCAAGGAGGTTGCCATTGCCTTGGGCATGATCGTAGCATTCTTCCTGATCTGCCAGTTTGCTTTTCTGAAGCTTCCTGCCAAGCGGCTGAAAAAGATCGCCATTGGCGTTGTGTTTACATACATTGGCCTTGTGATGTTCCTTACCGGTGTCAATGTGGGCTTCATGCCTGTGGGCTACTCTCTGGGGCACACCCTGGGGCAGCTTCCTTCCTGGGTGCTGGTGGCCTTCGGCGGGGCTATGGGTGTGCTGGTCGTTCTGGCAGAGCCTGCCATCCATGTGCTCAATCAGCAGGTTGAGGAAGTTACCGGCGGCTCTGTTTCCAAAAAGTCCATGATGGTTGCCCTGTGTATCGGCGTGGGCCTTGCCATCGCCCTGGCTATGCTGCGGATTGTGCTGGACTTCTCCATTGTGTACTATGTGATCCCCGGTTATTTCATTTCTCTGCTGCTGTCGTTGTTTGTGCCCAGAGTGTATACCGCCATTGCCTTCGACTCCGGCGGCGTGGCCAGCGGCCCTATGACCTCTGGATTTATCCTTCCCTTCGCCATTGGCGCTTGCGTCAGTGTGCAGGGCGCGGAATCGGTGCTTCTGGATGCCTTCGGTGTGGTTGCGGTGGTTGCCATGACCCCGCTGATTGCTATTCAGATTTTGGGCTTCAACTCTGTGGTTACCAAGAAGGTACGGGAGCGGAAAGCCATGCAGCGGATTCTGGATGCAGACGATGCCCAGATCATCAACTTTATGTAAGGAGGTAAGCACATATGGCAAACACAGTCAACGATACCGCTATTCGTAAGCTGAAACTCCTGTTTACTGTGGTGGATCGGCAAAAAGCGGAATTTTATCTGGATGTACTAAGCCAATTTGAGGTCAACTGCCAAATGGTGCTCTCCGGTCAGGGCACTGCCCGCACAGAGCTGGTGGAGTTCCTGGAGCTGACCCCTCACAAGGCAGTGATCCTCAGTGTCATCCGGGAGGATATGGCACCACAGATCATTCAGTGCCTGGAGGACAAATTCGCCACCATCAAAAACGGCGCAGGCATTGCTTTTACAGTGCCCCTGTCCAGCGTAATCGGCGTAAACCTGTATCGCTTCTTCAGTAACAATCGGATGCAATAGGAGGTAGCTTATGAAAAATCGGGAATTTGAAGCCATTTTTGCCATCGTCAACGAAGGTTTTGCAGACGATGTTATGGATGTAGCAAGAGCCAACGGTGCCAGAGGCGGCACCATCATCAACGCCAGAGGCGTTGTAAAGGAGGAAGAGGCTGCCTTCTTCGGTATCACCCTCCATTCTGAGAAGGAGATCGTTATGATCGTGGTTCCCAGAGAAATTAAGGATGCCGTACTCACAGGCATTTATAGGGAAATGGGCATGGCCAAGAAGGCCCAGGGTATCGCCTTCTCCCTGCCGGTATCCGAAACAGCCGGTCTTGCAGGTACGCCCAGTGCCCGGGAAGAGACTGTGGAAGAATGAGATAGAGGGTGCAGGAAAAGAGGACAGAAAAAGTCGTAAAAAAATCAAAAAAATGCAAAAATCCTCTTGACAAATCGCCCTTCCTTTCGTATAATAACGAGGCTGTTTCCGAGATGGATCGGATTCAGCTCATGGCGGCATAACTCAGTTGGTAGAGTAGCCGGTTCATACCCGGTATGTCATCTGTTCGAATCAGATTGCCGCTACCAGGCCCGTTGGTCAAGTGGTTAAGACACCGCCCTTTCACGGCGGTAACATGGGTTCGAGTCCCGTACGGGTCACCAGCAAAAATCCCCATTTGCTTTTAGCAGATGGGGATTTTTTGAATGATGTTTGCCTTCGGCAAATGATGGCACTTCGTTCATGATGTCGGCTGCGCCTAATGATGCCGCTTCGCTAATGTTTTGCGGCAAACATCGCATCATTGCGACCAAGGGGAGCAACATCATTAGCGAATGCGAGCATCATATCCCTCTTGGGGGATACATCTTTCTGATCCTCTAAATCAGACAACCACCAGCCCTGTTTGAGCCGGTGGTTGTTTTCGTTTTATAAGAATGTATAAGATGTAAAGCTATGGAACTTTTCTTCTGCCCGGAGGACACAGGTGGGCCACTGGGGACGGTTTACACTGTCGGGGAAGTGCTGGGTTTCCAGACAGAAGGCACTGCGGAAACCGTAGGGCTTTCCCTCCTTGCCGGTTCGCTGGGTCAGGACATTGGCGGTATAGAGCTGCACACCGGGCTGGTCTGTGTCCGTGACCATGGTAATGCCGCTCTGATTGCCACGGGTGATGGCTACCGGGTGATCGCTCAGCACAAAGTTGCCGTCATATCCACCGAAGGGCTTGACACAAGGCTCGTCCCGGTCAGCATCTAGCCCAATGGGCTTGGGAGTGCGGAAATCCATGGCTGTGCCGGCAACAGAGGCGACTTCCCCGGTGGGGGTACAGTCTGTGTCGTTTGCGGTGTACTGCTCCGCTCGGATCTCCATCATATGCTGGTGAATGCTGCCGCTTCCTGCGCCGTTGAGATTGAAATAGCTGTGGTTGGTCAGGTTCAGCACGGTATCGGCATCGGTTTCGGCATCATACGTAATGGTCAGGCTGTTTTCCTTCCAAGAGAAGGTTACACGGATAGTCAGATTGCCGGGGTAGCCTTCCTCACCATGAGGAGAAATCCGGGAGAATACTACAGCGTCCCCCTCCTGACGGCCTTCCCACACATAGCGGTTGAAGCCCTTTTTGCCACCGTGAAGGTGGTTCTCTCCATCGTTGGCATAAAGCTTATAGGTCTTGCCGTCCAAAGCAAAGCTTGCCCCCTTGATCCGGTTGGCAAAGCGGCCTACGGTTGCGCCCAAATAGGCGTCATCGGCAAGGTATTCTTCCAGAGTGTCGTAGCCCAGAACCACATCCACCAGGTTGCCCTTTTGATCGGGCACCAGGATGGAGCGGATGGTGGCGCCGTAGTCCAGAATTTCTGCCTGCAGGCCGCATTCATTGGTCAAGATCCAGGAAAAAACCTCTTTGCCCTGGGGCATGGTTCCAAACAGTCTTTTGGTGATGGTCATAGAAGTTACCTCTTTTATACCCGGTTTACCTGCTCCACAAAGCGCAGGAATGCCTTTCTTCCCTCAGCGGTGTTCTTATATACACCGGCATCCTCCAAAACAGCGGCAAAGACATTGCCGGTTTCCTGCAGGATAATATCCAGGGCGTTTTCTTCGGTGAAGGTGTACTGCTCCTTCAGTTCTGCCAGCCAGGGGGCGTGCTTTTCCAGGGTTTCATCCTGAGAAATATCTGCGCCCTTCCAGGCGGCCTCTGCCAGATCGCTCAGCTCCTTTTTCAGGCGGCTGGGCAGCACAGCAAGCCCCATGACCTCAATGAGGCCGATGTTTTCTTTCTTGATGTGGTGCTTGTCTGCGTGGGGGTGGAAGACACCCATGGGATGCTCCTCAGTGGTTATGTTGCACCGAAGCACAAGATCCAGCTCATAGTCATCCCCTCTGCGCCGTGCAATGGGGGTGATGGTGTTGTGGGGCTGACCTTCGGAGAAGGCAATGACACGGACACTCTCGTCGGTATACTCCCGCCAAAGGGTCAGAATCTTGTCAGCCAGGTCTGTGATCCGCTGGGGGTCACTGCCACGAAGACGGATCACGCTCATAGGCCACTTGACAATGCCTGCAGAGACGTCCTCAAAGCCCCGGAAGGACAGATTTTCTTCCACAGGGGCAGTTTCCATGGCAAAGGTATAGTGACCGCCCTGGAAGTGCTCGTGGCTGAGAATGGAGCCGCCAACAATAGGCAGGTCTGCATTAGAGCCTACAAAGTAATGGGGGAACACCCGAACAAAGTCCAGCAGCTTGGCAAAGGCGGACTTGTCAATCTTCATGGGAATGTGCTGGGCGTTAAAGACGATGCAATGCTCGTTGTAATACACATAGGGGGAGTATTGCAGGCACCACTGTGCGCCGCAGATCTCAATGGGTACAATTCGGTGATTACTCCGGGCGGGGTGATTCATGCGGCCTGCATAGCCTTCGTTTTCCCGGCAGAGCTGGCACTTGGGATAGCCGGTCTGGGGGGCATTCTTGGCGGCGGCAATGGCCTTGGGGTCTTTCTCAGGCTTGCTGAGGTTGATGGTAATGTCTATTTCCCCATAAGGACTGGGGTACTTCCAGCGCATATCCTTGGCAATGCGGTAGCGGCGGATGTAATCCGTATCGCAGGAGAATTTGTAGTACCAGTTGGTTGCTTCCTCTGGGGAAACGGCATACTTTTCCCGGAAGGTGCGGATCACTTCTCTGGGCATGGGAGTAAGGGTGCCCATGATCCGGGTGTCGAAAATATCTCTTGCGGTGATGCCGTCTTCGCACAGACCATTTTCTACGGCATAGTCCAGGATTCCGGCCAGAATTTCCTCCAGATCTTCTGACTGGAGCTCCTCCGAGGGCTCATAGTCCTCCTTGCCCAGCATATCCAGAAGCCTGTTCAAAAGCAACTGATGATCCTCCGGCTCTGCCAGGCCGCAGTTCATGGCATACGACACCAGGGAGTCAATATAGGCTTCAATTTTCATCTTGCTACCTCCATTTCTACGCCGCCCTGGGGACGGATGCTCAGCACATGGCAAGCGCCCGCGCCCAGTACGCTGTCGATGCCGGCCCGGAAGGATTCCAGAATGTCAAAGGGCACGAAGGCCTGGACTGTTCCTGCAAAGCCGCCGCCGTGGACACGGTAAGCGCCCTTGCCCTGCAAATAATGCTCGCACATGGCAAGAGCCAGACCCACATCCTGATGGAGCTTATAGCCGGCGGGGATAACGTTCTGTAAGTACATATAAGAGGAATAGCCGCTTTCCTTAATGAGTTGCAGGAAGCCTTCAAAATCGCCCCGTTCCAGAGCCTCTACCTGTCTGGGTACACGGGCATTTTCCTGATAGAAGTGGACAGCCCGGAGAACGGCCCGGTCGCCGCACTTTTCCCGAAGGGTGGGGATGGCGGCAAAGAACTCGGCCTCGCAAATCTCTGTCAGCACTTCCTTGCCAAAGTGGGCGGCAATGGTCTTGATCTCGTTGGGGATGGCGGCATATTCGTCAGTCAGGTCTGCATGGCTGGCTCTGGTGTCGATGATGCAAAGGGCATGACCGCAGGAGGCAAAGTCGAAGTTTACAGGACGGATCACAGGATGCGTCTTATCCAAAAAGTCGATGGTGACCAGATTGCCCACAGCGGAGGCAGTTTGATCCATGAGGCCGCAGGGCTTGCCGAAGAACACATTTTCCGCATACTGACCGATCTGGGCAACCTCTGCCTGAGAAACTCTTGTGTCGAAGAACAGGCCGTTAATGATGGTGCCGATGAGCACTTCATAGGCAGCGGAGGAAGAAAGGCCGCTGCCAGGCAGGACAGTAGATTCGCAGTAGGCATCGAAGCCCTTTACCTGGCAGCCCAGGTCACGGAACCGGGCAGCCACGCCACGGATCAGGGCGGGAGTGGTGTTGACCTCCTCTGCCTTGGGGGTTAGTTCCTTTACATTGATCTCGCAGCGGGGGTAGCCTTCGGAAAGGATACGGATGAAGTCTGTGCCGTTTTCCCGGACGGCTGCCACTGTATCCAGATTGACTGCCGCTGCCAGAACACGGCCTCTCTGGTGGTCAGTGTGGTTGCCGCCGATCTCTGTGCGGCCGGGGGCGGAGAAATAGCGGGTGGGTGCGCCGCCAAAGGCTGCGGCAAAGCCTTGATCCAGGGCAAATTTCTGCCGGGGATCTATCATGAGAACAGGTGTGGTCATAGCTTATACCTCCCATTGTATATTCTAACTTCTATTATACAACGAATAGGGGAAAAAAGGAACAGGAAAACCAAAATTTTCCCTGAAAATACAGGTGCTTTCCTATAATTCGGCGGGCTCTGCTGTAACTGCCGGAGAGAATCCCCCGGAACAGATTCTGCTCCGGGGGGAAGTTACTATTCATTTTTCTGCCATCCGGCATAGAGGGTCAGGTCTGTATCTACAGTGTCGATTTCGATGTGCCACTTGAGATCACAGACGGAATCCTTATACCAGCCGGTAAAGGTGTAGCCCTCCCGGGTAGGGGGCTCAGGAAACTCCTTCAGCTTGCCGTACATCTGGGTTTGGGCAGGCACATCGGTGCCGCCCCTGGAGTCGTAGGTGATGGTAAAACCGGGATTTCGCATTTCCAGGGCAAATACCACCAGGATCACCACAATGCAGACCGCAATGATACAGTCCAGTGCCTTTACCGGAATTTTTACATGGCGATAAAGTCCCCGAAACTTCGGGAGATTCTCCTCTGCGGGGGTATGATTTTCATGCTCCTGCATTACTTCTTCACCAGATACTTGCGCATATCCAGAGCGCAGGCGCAGAGGATGATGGCGCCCTTGATGATGTACAGGCTGGAAGAGCCGACACCCAGCATGGTCAGGGCAACGAAAATCAGACGGAGAACCACAACGCCCAGGATGATGCCGCTGATCTTGCCGGTACCGCCGACGAAGGAAACGCCGCCAATAACGCAGGCTGCGATGGCATCACATTCGGAGTTCAGGCCGGTGTTGATGGCGACAGAACCGCTGCGTGCGCCCTCAATGAAGCCGGAGTAGCCGTACATGGCACCTGCCAGGGTATGTACCAGAACAGTGGTCCAGAACACGTTAACACCGGAAACCTTGGCGGCCTCGGCGTTGGAGCCGACTGCGAACATATTCTTGCCGAAGGTGGTCTTGTTCCAAATGAACCACATAATGATAACAAGCCCAACTGCATAGGCCACATATCTGGGAACTGCCACATTGCCCAGGCGGAACATTTCTCCGTTGACGAAGGTCTTGTATTCGTCGCTGAGGCCGGAAATAGGCTGAGAGTTGTTGCCGTTGAGGCTGAAGAACCACAGAATGATGCCGTAGACGATGAGCTGGGTGGACAGGGTGACAATGAAGGGATGCAGGCTGAACTTTGCTACAAAGAAGCCGTTGACCAGACCGATCAGAGCGCCAACAGCCATAACAGCCAGAATGGTGACCAGAATCCACCAGCCGTTGACAGCGGGGAGGGCCTGGAACATTTTGTTCACGAAGTCGGTCTTTTGCAGGAATACGCCGGAAATGGCGGCGGTGAGGCCGGCAATACGGCCTGCGGAAAGGTCAGTGCCTGTGAGAACGATACAACCGGCGATACCCAGAGCCATGGGCAGGTAGGCGGCAACCTGGGTCAGCAGGTTGGCCAGGGAACCCAGGGTCATAAAGTTGGGCTTCTGGATGGCGGTGTAAATGATGAAGATGAGCATCAGAATGTACAGTGCGTTATTCAGCACCATATCCAGCCAGTAGCGGCGCTTATCCTTGGCGTCCTTCTGGCGGTACTCAGCAGCATTGCGCTGCAAAATGGCAATAGGATTACTCATGCTGTCTTTCCTCCTTATACATACTTGGCAGCCAGGGTCATGATCTGCTCCTGGGTGGCAGTGCGGGCATCGACCTCTCCTGCTACACGACCGCCGGACATGACTACGATCCGATCACAAACGCCCAAAAGCTCCGGCATTTCGGAAGAAACCATAATAACGGTTTTACCCTTGTTGGCCAGATCCAGAATAAGCTGATAGATCTCATACTTTGCGCCAACGTCAATGCCACGGGTGGGCTCGTCCAGCAGCAGAACCTCAGGCTCTGTCAGCAGCCAGCGGCCAATGATGACCTTCTGCTGGTTACCACCGGACAGGGAACGGATCTTGGTGTCCTGAGAAGGGGTCTTGGTGCGCATGGCATCAATATAATGCTGGGTGTCCTTCCGTTGGGACTTCTCACTAAGCCAAATACCCAGACGTTTATGCCGCTTCAGACTGGAAATGACCGTATTGTCCTTGATGCTGAGAACGCCAAAAATGCCAGTGGCACGCCGCTCTTCCGTAAGCAGGGCGAAACCGTTTTTGATGGATTCATTGGCGCTGCGGTTGAAGCAGGGCCTGCCGGCCAGGGTGATTTTGCCACCCTTACGGGTGCGGATGCCGAAGATGCTTTCCAGTGTTTCCGTACGGCCGGAGCTGTCCAGACCTGCAAGGCCAACGATCTCGCCCCGACGGGCATTGAAGGAAACGCCCCGGAGCTGGTTGTACATACCTGTGATATTTTCTACTTCCAGGAAGACCTCGCCTGGGGCATTGGTCTTGGGTGGGAACTGGTTAGTCAGCTCACGGCCAACCATCAGGCGAATGATCTCGTTCATTTCCAGCTCGGCTGCGGGTCTGGTGGCTACCCACTGACCGTCACGCATAATGGTGATGTCGTCGGAGATTCGTTTAATCTCCGCCATTTTGTGGGAAATGTAGATGATGCCGACGCCCCGATCTCGGAGCATATTGATGATCCGGAACAGATGTTCTACCTCTTCCTCAGTCAGGGAGGAGGTAGGCTCATCGAATACGATGACCTTGGAGTTGTAGGAAACAGCTTTGGCGATCTCCACCATCTGCCGCTGAGAAACGGGCATGGTGCTCATAATGCGGCGGGGGTCTACATTGATCCCCAGCTCTTTGAAGATCGCCATGGTATCCCCATACATTTTCTTTTCGTTGACGGCCAAACCGGCTACCTTGGGGTAGCGGCCCAACCAGATATTATCCATAACACTGCGCTTGAGTGCCTGGTTCAGCTCCTGATGCACCATGGCTACGCCATTGTCCAGAGCTTCTTTACTGTTTTTGAAATTGATCTCCTTGCCATCCAGGAAAATCTGGCCCCGATCCTTGGCGTAGATACCGAAGAGGCACTTCATCAAGGTGGACTTGCCGGCACCGTTTTCTCCCATGAGGGCATGAACTGTGCCCCTTCTCAGCTCGAAGTTGACACCGTCCAGCGCCTTAACGCCGGGGAATGTTTTGGTAATGCCTGTCATTTTCAGCAGAACATTCTGCTCCATAGTTGCCTTTCCTCCCTTGCTCGAATTGGAAGCGGTATGCTGGAAGAGGTGACAGAGAACGGCAAACAACACTGCCGATTCTTGCCGGAGCGGTGCTTGCCGTTCCCTGCCAAAGGATCCTGCAAACAGGCGGCTGCCACCTTTGGCAGCAGCCGCCCGAAATGATCTTGGATTGTGCCAGTCTGTTATGTATTAGCCGGTGTAGGGAGCGTAGGCAACATACAGCTTGGACTTGCAGTCGGAAGCGATGGAGAAGCGGCCGTCGGTCAGGCTGGCCAGAGCCTCAGCGGGGGTCTTGCCCTCGGTGATAGCCTTGGCAGTCTGAGAGATAGCAGCAGCCATGCCATCGGCATCCTGCTTAACGGTACCGGTCATGGCGCCGTCAGCGATCAGAGCCTTAGCATTGTCGGTAGCGTCAACACCGAATACGGGAACAACATGAGCGCCGGCCTTGTTGTAGCCCTTCTCCTGCAGAGAAGCGATAACGCCTTCCGCCATGCCGTCATTGTTGCAGATAACCAGTTCGATCATGTTGCCGGCAGCTTCGTTGTAGGTAACGAAGTTGGTGTCCATGTACTCCTTAGCGGCAGCGGCGGACCACTGACCGTTCAGGTCGACCTGGTAGCAGTCGGGGTTGGAAGCATCGAAGTAAGCCAGAGCGGGCTTGCCGGCAGCGGTCAGGATAGCGTTGGCATCTTCAACACCGAACTGGGTGCGGTAGATAGCCTCAACGTTGGCCTCGTCGCCCTTCATCATGGCATAGGAGATAACGCCGTCGCCGTTCAGGTCGATGGCATCGTAGTTAGCCAGGACGTAATCACCGATCATCTTACCCTGCATATGGCCGGCCTCGGGGGCGTCAGTGCCGATGAAGCAGGTGCCGGCATTGGAGGTCAGGACTTCCAGGTCGGAGCCGTCGGTGCCAATGGCGCGGTTGAAGAAAATGACGGGGATGTCGCCGGCAGCAGCCAGAATCTCCTTAGCAACGTCGGGAGAGCCGGAAGTGACGACATTGACGATCAGCAGGTTGGAGCCGCCAGCGATAGCGGTCTTGATCTGGTCCAGCTGCTTGGGCTGGTCGCCGGCCGCATACTGGTTGTCGTAAGCAATGCCCAGAGCGTCCAGCTCTTTGTTCAGAGCAGTACGGACGGAACTGAGGTATACGTCGGACTCATCATACCAGAATACGGAGATCTGGGGTTCGTTGGAGCCGCCGCATGCTGCTAAACCCAGTACCAGCACGGCAGCCAGAAGAAGTGCGAGAATTCTTTTCATTGGTGTATCCTCCTTAAATTACGGCGGCTTTTCGCCACCTATATTCATATAAATTCTATCATCATATGGTATAAAAGTAAAGCCTCTTTTTGCTGTTTTTTCGTAACTTTTTCCTGTAGCGCTTGGTGGAGGGCGGGCGGAAATGAGTGGACTCGCTTTTCTGCGGAAAGGCCACGGCGGTGGCAAGTCTCCACCGGACACTTGCCAAGAGCCGCCTTTCGAGTCCATTAGTCTGGGTGCGGATACCAAAAAAAGGGCGCGTTGCAAAATGCACCGAATAAAAAACACATCAGCTGGCCCCGAAAGGGGTTGGCTGATGTGTCTTTTTGCGGTAAAATTGAATTGATGAGAAACAACTTAAACACGCAAGACCAGTATAAGATATCCGAGAGAAATAATCAACTGGTACTCGTATTAAACAGTGAAATTTTATTGCCGGAGGATGCACCCGTCCGTGTGACCAGCGCCCAGCTTGAGGAACTGGACTACAGGAAACTGTACGAAGCGTATTCTTCCAAAGGAAGAAAATCGGTCGCCGACCCACGAGTGTTGTTCAAGGTAATGGCTTACGGATACCAGTGTGGTATTTATTCTACTGTACCACATGAAATTTCCCTTGAAATCCCCCGCAAACCATGAGAATTATAAAAAAGAGGACTGCTGCAAAACCTTCATTTTGCAACAGCCCCTTTTAATGCCTGTTAATTATCAATCCTCATCGTCTTTGGAAACGTCAACCGTTTCTTCACATTGGTAACGTCCGGGAATATGTCCTCCATCACTTGTACGCTGAGTTCTATCAGAGGTATCAATATCCCAACCGCCTTTCTTATCATAGCCATAAGTGCGACCGTCGGAACCAACATCATACTTACTTTTTTCGTTACACATATCAAGTACCTCCTTAATTTGATATTTATATTATAGAACCTTTATTTATTTTTTGCAAGACTATATTCTTTTTCTTTGTCTACTGCGGCTCAAATTTTGAGTTATCTTATTCTATTTCCAACGCAATGGCACAATGATCACTAAGTTTTGTATCAATAATTTCAAAACTAATTGCTTTGATTTTACTTGAAACAAAGGCATAATCTACTCTTGTTTCTCCAACAAATGT
This sequence comes from Faecousia sp., assembly GCA_045632785.1. Lineage (GTDB taxonomy): Bacteria > Bacillota > Clostridia > Oscillospirales > Oscillospiraceae > Faecousia. Next base: position 1,104 of record JAZQXK010000021.1, on the reverse strand, counting down.
ATTTATATTTTGTTTATTAAATTCAAAAGCTATATCCCTTGCTCTTTCACAAAGCCTGTAATAGTTGCTTTTTTGTCTCGTTCCATCGCTATCTACATTAAAATCACCGATCAAAATATGACGTTCATTCTGCTTAAAATGTTTTATTATATCTTCCCAAAAGTCGTTTGCGTTTTCATTTTCCGGAATCACTTTCCCATTCGCAAATCCATCGATTCGTGGAATATGCACTCCTGTGATATATAGTTCGTTATTTTTTAATGGCAAAAATCTATTCAAAAATACGCCTGCTAGTTTTTGATTTTCGTATGGTTCTTTATCTAATTCCCACATTAAATTTTTAGTAATGGCAATTGTAATGAAATTTGCTTTAATTCGTTGTGGATAAATCACATTAAAACGTTCATTTGCTTCAATTAAAAACTCTTTTATCACAACTGTACTTAAACTTGATGGGACTTCGTGAAGAATAATTAAATCGTTTTCATTTTGATTCAAATAATCGTATAGCTTTTGCTTATTTAAGACAGATAACACTTCTTTGTTTTTTTCTAAATACATCGATTTAGATATTTCATTCCAATGTTCATATTGTAAAAATTGATTAACATTTATTGATATGATTCTCATTTAACTCTCCTTTTAGCTATCTTTGTTTTAATTATATCACATCTTCGCCATTTTCACAAGAAAAGGGCGCGTTGCAAAATGCGTCCACTAAAAAAAGACACATCAGCGATCCCCCAAAGGGGTTGGCTGATGTGTCTTTTTGCGGTAAAATTGAATTGATGAGGAACAACTTAAACACGCAAGACCAGTATAAGATATCCGAGAGAAAGAATCAACTGGTACTTGTACTAAACAGTGAAATTTTATTACCGGAGGACGCACCCGTCCGTGTGACCAGCGCCCAGCTTGAGGAACTGGACTACAGGAAACTGTACGAAGCGTATTCTTCCAAAGGAAGAAAATCGGTCGCCGACCTACGAGTGTTGTTCAAGGTAATGGCTTACGGATATCAGTGTGGTATCTATTCTACCCGCAAGCTGGAGGAGGCTTGCAAAGACCGTGTAGATTTTATGTGGCTTCTTGAGAACGGGAAGG
>JAZQXK010000020.1:0-3441 GCA_045632785.1 Faecousia sp. | reverse complement strand
GGAATTTCCGCTCTAGTTAGCATTTTGACGAAATCGAACTGCCCTAGGCAATCCCTCCGGCTCGCCTTCGGCGACCCACCTCCCTTTACACAAGGGAGGCTTTGGTGCCCAGCAACCTTAGAAAGATAAACCAAAATTTATAAGGATGAATTGTGCCCTTGGCACATGAATTGCCTTATGGCATGAATTGCGTGGCCGCATGAATTGCACCCTGCGGGTGCATTGGAAGCACTAAACCAAATCTTACAGAGCATCCATGCACCCCCGGTACTCCTAGTATGACCCAAACCCGTCAAAACATAAGCCGCAACCCATAAAAATGTATCCCCGGCGAGGCGTCCCACCGGGGAGGGTAATTACCTCGTCAGTCTGTCGGTCATTTGCATGACTGCATCTTCTACATTGGCCGCAGCCTTATCTGCCAATCTCCGGGCAGGATTTTGCCGGGGCATAGCCAGAATCGCCACTGCGCCTACAGCAGCGCCGATGCCCATGGTAACAGCCAGTCCAAGTCCTCTCATTTTTCTCCCTCCTTTTTCGGTTCACCCCCCGAACATTGCCGGCGGTTTTTCTTAGTATGCGCAATTCCCAAGAAGAAAATATGGATTTTCCTTTGCGGAATGGAGGAAAATGTGTTATAATCGGGATAGATCGACACAGAACCACAAGGAGGCGTGCTTTATGTCCATTGATGTTTTGCAAGATAAGATCCGCCGTATGAAAAACCCGGTTGTTCTCAGTTTAGAACCCTCTAATCAGCAGCTTCCGCCCCATCTTCTGCAGGAGCAGCCCACGGCTATTGCCGCATGGGAGACCTTCTATGATAGAATCATGGAGACGCTGAAAGAGCAGATCCCCGCTCTGCGGCTGTGCCTGACAGGATTTTTGCCCATGGGCACAGAGGGACTCAGTCTTGCTTCCCGGCTGCTGGAAAAGGCAAAGAATATGGGCTACTATGTGATTCTGGATGGCCTTGGGGATGCCTGGGGTGCAACAGGAGAAGCCCTTGCCCAAAGTCTTTGGGGAAGTGCGCCCCTCTATCCCTGTGATGCCGCTGTGATCAGTGGCTATTGCGGCACGGATGCGGTTACACCCTTCCTGCCTTACTGCAAAGAGGGGAAAGCCCTCTTTGTCCTTGCCAAGTCCCCGAACCGGTCTTCCATGGATGTGCAGGATTTGGCACTCATCGGTCGGGTGGTGCATACTGCCATGGCAGACCTCATTAACCGCTGGGGCTCAGATACCAGAGGCAAGTCCGGCTATCAGCAGGTAGGCGCTGTGGTAGGGGCACCCTATCCTTATGCCATGACTACCTTCCGCACCAAGTATGACCGGGTCTTTACCCTGATTACCGGTCTGGAAGAAACCGGAGCCAGCATCAAGGGCTGCGCCAATGCCTTCGACCGGGTGGGTCACGGAGCGGCTGTCTGCGCCGGGGGCTATATTATGAACGCCTGGGCAAAGAATGAAGGCGACGGCAGAGATTTTGAAGAAAAAGCCGTAGAGGCCGCCAGGAAGCTGAAGAAGAATCTGACAGGCCATGTTACTGTTTTGTGAGGATATGCCATGAAAACCACAGTTTATCTCATTCGCCATGGAGAGGCCGAGGGCAATGCCTTCCGCCGCTTTCACGGGCAGCATGATTCCTTGTTGACCCCCAACGGTCACTTGCAGGTGGAGGCCCTGCGCCGCCGCTTTGAAAATGTCCAAATTGATGCCTGCTATGCCAGTGATCTGACCCGCACCAGCCTCACCGCCCGCTCCGTTTATGTGCCCAAGAACCTGCCTCTGCGCCGGGATAAGGCATTCCGGGAGGTTTTTGTAGGCCGCTGGGAGGATTTCCCCTTCGGTCACATTGAAACCCACGAGCCGGAAGGAATGCGGATGTTCAACCATGAGCCGGTTGGGTGGTACTTAGAGGGCGCGGAAACCTATTTCCAGTACACAGGCCGCTTCATTACCGCCATGAACAAGGCCGTTGCGGACAACGAGGGCGGCACAATCGCCATCTTCTGCCACGGCTGCGTTATGCGGGGCGTTTTGGCGAGGCTTTTCTATAAGGATGATTTTTCCTCCATGCCCTACTGCGACAACACTGCTGTCTGCAAGCTTTTCTGGGAGGATGGCAAGTATTCCTATGAATATCTCAACGATGCGACCCACCTGACTCCGGAAATCTCAACTTTTGCCCGGCAAAAATGGTGGCGCACCGGAGGAAAGGACTTTAACCTCTGGTTTATGCCTATGGAGGAGCTGCCGGAGGGACTTGCCCAGCCGGAAGACAGTTGGGAAAACTACATTGCCATGTTGACTCACACCTCTGTGGGCATTTTAAGTCTGGCAGGAAACCGGATCATGGGAATGCACCTGCTGCCGGAGTATAAAGGCTGCCTCATGGAGGATCAGCTTTTGGGTCAGGCGGTCAGCCGCTGCCGTCAGCAGGGACTGGACCATGTGGAAACAGAGCCTTCCTGCATTGACGATCCCGATGTTTTGAAGCGGTACGGCTTTGCGGCCTGCGCCGATGGGCTGTGGCGGCTGGATATTGACAGAAGCCGCCTGGATTGGAGTACACCGCCCCAGGACAGACCGGCCCGGTTCTGATTTATGACTACATAAAAGTTTGGACTGCCTTCCAATTTGGGAAGACAGTCCTTCTTTTTATCGGAGCATACCACGGCCACGGCCTCTGCCGTTCATGCCGCTGTTTCCTTCGGTACCATTGGTGCTGCCGTTTCCTTCGCTGCCGTTGGTGCTGCCGCTTCCGTCGTTGCCATTCATACCGCCGTTACCTTCACTGCCCTGAGAACCGCTCATGCCCCCATTGCCCTGGTTGCCTTCGGTGGCGGGGGTGGTGGGAACAGTAGCGGGGATAGAGGGCTCAGTGGCAGGTGTGGTGGGAACAGTAGCAGGGGTGGTTGCCATAGGCCCGGTGGGGTTGGTGCCATCTACCTTGCCGTTATCTGTGTCGGAAACATTGCCACCGCAGCCGGCGAGTAAGGTCAGAACCATAGCAGCGGTAAGGGAAAGGATTATAAGTTTTTTCATTTCAAAATTCCTCCTAAATTCATTCGTAGTTCCGGCCTGCTTAGTATCTGCAAAAAAGCAAAGGAAATTCTGAAAAATACTGGTAAAAACAGGAATATTCCGATTTATCGTTGAGTTTGCCGATAGACGGCTGTAGGGCGGGGGCATGCCCCCGCCGGGCAGTATCGAAATTTTCGCACCGATTTTTAAGGCAAAACCCTTCGTTTCCCGTGTTATCGGCAATGTCTATCAAGGAATTGGTGCCCGGCTGGATAGGGCGAAGCCCGAATGTCCATGAATTTCTGCCAGTGTGGTGCGCCGTGCAGCGAATCAAAATGAAATGATTGCCAGTGGCAATCACACCATAATTCCTAGAAACACCATAAACCAATGCCCCAGCCCTACAATGGGGTT
>JAZQXK010000019.1:0-9128 GCA_045632785.1 Faecousia sp. | reverse complement strand
CCACGCACAGAACGGACTTTTCCAGGACTGCCAGTGCCACAGCCAATCCGGCACAAACTGTTGTTTTGCCTGTGCCACCCTTGCCGGACAGCACCGAAATCACTATGCCCAATTGCAGCACCTCCATATTCCTAGTTTCCTAGCTAACATTATAACCAAAAATTTCCCATTTTGCAATACACTTTGTTCTTAAATTTACCAAGTCTTTACAAGTGGGGTATCGCAGGAAGAACCCAAAGGAACAGGAATTGCCCCCAACACCCCGGATTCCCCCGATTTCACAACATTTTCTTTCGATAAAAACATATTTATTTTGTGTTGTTCGTTTTTATCTGGACAAATTCCCTAAAAAGCGGTATATTAGTAAGAAGACTATGCTTATCCTCCCTGTTTCCCTCCGCCCCCAAGCAAAAGGCAGGGATTCCATTTTGCAAAACGAGGTGATCTCTCCATGGCATTTTCTTTCTTCGGCGGTGTGCATCCCAAGGACATGAAGTCCCTGTCCCGCTTCCGCCAAATTACCACCTTCCCCGCTCCGGAGCAGGTGATCATCCCCCTTTCCCAGCACATCGGCGCACCCTGTAAGCCTCTGGTGAAAAAGGGCGACACTGTGCTTATGGGTCAAAAGATCGGTGACGGTGAAGGGCTCTGCGTCCCTGTTCATTCCTCCGTTTCCGGCACAGTCAAAGCCATTGAGCCCAAGCCCCACACCTGCGGCATGACAGTTATGGCTGTGGTCATTGAAAACGACGGCCAATATACCCCCGACCCCTCTATCAAGCCCCGGAAGTCTGTAAACGACCTGACGCCGGAAGATCTGATCGCCATTATCCGGGAGGCCGGTATCGTGGGTATGGGCGGCGCTGCCTTCCCCACTCATGTGAAGCTGTCCTCCGGCATTGGCAAGGTAGACAAGGTGATCGTCAACGCCTCCGAATGTGAGCCCTACATAACTGCGGATGAGCTGCTGCTCCTCACAGAGGCCGACACCTGCATGCGTGGCTTAGAGATCATTATGAAGATCTTTGGGGTGAAAGAAGCCGTCATCGGCATAGAGAACAACAAACCCCAGACTGCCGATGCCATTCGGAAAGCCCTGCGCTTCCACCCCGGCATTAAGCTGAAGCTGCTGCCTGCCCGGTATCCCCAGGGTGCAGAAAAGCAGCTCATCCAGGCCGTCACCGGCAGGCAGGTTCCTCCCGGTGGCCTTCCCTCCCAGGTGGGCTGTGCCGTGTTCAATGCCGCCACCTGCGCTGCCATCTGTGAGGCAGTCTATGAGGGGCTTCCCCTGATTCGCCGCATTGTCACTGTTTCCGGTGACATCACCATGGAGCCCAGAAGCTTCGTGGTTTCCATTGGCACCACCTTCTATGAGCTTTTGGAGGCCGTGGGCTTTCGGGAGTATCCCTACAAGGTTCTCTCCGGTGGGCCTATGATGGGTGCGGCCCAGTTTGACCTGGCTGTTCCTGTAATCAAAGGCGTCAATGCCGTGACCATTCTGGGTGAAAGGAACAAGTATGTGTCCGAGAATCCTCACTGCATCCGCTGCGGCAAGTGCATTGCCGCCTGCCCCATGCACCTGATGCCTCTGTACCTGTACAGTGCCCAGCAGAAGGGGGATGTGGATGCCATGAAGAGCTTTCACATTATGGACTGCATGGAGTGCGGCTCCTGCGCCTACACCTGCCCCGCCTGTATTCCCTTGGTTCACAGCATCCGCACCGGCAAGCAAAAGCTCCGGGATTCCATGCCGCCCCCGGCAAAAAAGTAAGGAGGGGTCATTATGCTTGGTAAATTTAAGTATTTCTATGTTCTGACCCTGGCCAGCTCCCCCCATGTTCACGGCAAAAACCGCACATGGAAGCTGATGCTGGATGTGATCATTGCCTTGATGCCTGCTCTGGTATGGTCTGTGGTAGCTTTCGGCTTCCGGGCCCTGCTTATGACTGTCATCTCCGCAGGCGCTTGCGCATTTTTTGAATGGGGCTATCGGAAGCTCCTGAAGCAGGACTGCACCGTCATGGATCTTTCCGCAGTAGTTACCGGTATATTGCTCGCCTTTGTCTGCCCTGTTACCCTGCCCTATTGGGTGCTGATCGTAGGCGATTTCTTTGCCATTATTGTGGTCAAGCAGCTTTTCGGCGGCATTGGCAAAAACTTCGTCAACCCCGCTCTGGCTGCAAGAGCGTTCCTGTTCTCCTGGGCTGCCCTTATGACCAACTGGGTAAACTACGGCACTCATCCCGGCATCTTCTCCGGAGCTGCCGATGCCGTCACCGGCGCAACCCCTCTGGAGGCCATGAACAGCGGCGTCCTCAGCAGCACCTCCCTTTTGGATATGTTCCTGGGCAAAACCGGGGGCTGTATGGGCGAGGTTTCCGCGCTGCTTCTTCTGGTAGGCGGACTGTATCTGGTGATCCGCCGGGTCATCAGCCTGCGGATTCCCCTTGCCTATCTGGGCACGGTTGCCGTGCTGACCTTCCTGTTCCCCCTGGGCAATGACCGCCTGATCTGGATGACTTCCCAGCTTCTCTCCGGCGGCCTGATGCTGGGCGCATGGTTCATGGCAACAGACTATGTAACCTCCCCGGTAACCTCCAAAGGGCAGATCCTTTACGGCATCGGCTGCGGCCTGGTCACTGTTCTGATCCGCTATTTTGGCGCTTATCCCGAGGGTGTTACCTATGCAATTCTCATTATGAACTGCTGCGTAGTCCTCTTTGACCGTGTGGGCAGACCCCGCCGCTTCGGACAAGCAAAGAAGGAGGGAGCAAAATGAAAGAGAATGCCAGCTTCAAATCCATTTGCACCCTGTTTATCATCACTGCCGCCATGGCTCTGCTTCTGGCTGTGGTCAACGGCATTACCGCAGAGCGCATTGCTCTGTCTAAGGAGGAAAAGACAGAAGCCGCCCTGTCCGCTGTGATGCCGGAGGGCGCGGTACTGGAAGAACAATTGGAAACCTACCCCGATGAGACCGGCCTGGTCACTGCGGCCTATCAAACCTCCCATGGCTATGTATTTCAGATCAGCACAGGGGGTTACGGCGGTGAGATCACCATGACCGTAGGCGTAGACAGCAATCTGGCAGTTTCCGGTGTGGAGATTGTTTCCCACAGCGAGACCCCGGCTCTGGGCGAAAAAGCCGCCAAGGGCGCAGTGGGCGAAGCCTTCCGGGGGCAGTTTGTAGGGCTGTCCGGAATTCTTGCGGTTGTAAAAGACGGGGGCACAGTAGAAGCCCTCACCGGCGCAACCGTTACCAGCCGTGCTGTAACCAAGGGTGTCAGCGCCGCTCTGGCCTGCGCCGCAGCTTTGGAAGGAGGGAACCCATGAATTTCGGCAAACAACTGAAAGAGAGCTTACTCTCCAAGAACCCGGTTCTGGCTCAGCTTCTGGGTATGTGCTCCACTCTTGCCATTACCACCACCTTGTTCAACGGCATCGGCATGGGTCTTTCCGTCACCTTGATCCTCATTTGCTCCAATGTTCTCATTTCCCTTTTGCGGAAGGTCATTCCCAGCAGCATCCGCATTGCCGCCTATGTGGTGATTATCTCCGGTTTTGTAACCATGGTGGATCTGCTTTTGCAGGCATTTTTGCCGGAGCTGTCAGAGAGCCTGGGTGTATTTATTCCCCTGATCGTAGTCAACTGTATCATCCTGGGCAGAGCCGAAGCCTTCGCTTCCAAAAACGGTGTTCTTGCTTCTGCGGTAGACGGTTTGACCCAGGGCATTGGTTACACCGTGGCCCTGGTCGCCATGTGCGTCATCCGGGAGCTTCTGGGCGCGGGAACTTTTGGCGCAGGACTTCTAAACGGTGGTCAGGGCATCCGCATCCTGCCCGAGGGCATTCCTGCCACCATGATGATTCTGCCTGTTGGCGGCTTCCTGACCCTAGGCTGCCTGATTGCCTTCTCCCAGTGGCTCTCGCACCGCCTTGAGCAGAGCGCCCGTGAAAAGGAAGCCAGAGAAAGAAAGGAGATCGCGGTAAAATGAGCTTTGCAGGTATTTTAAGCATCGCCTTCGGTGCGATCTTCGCCAACAATTTCATCCTGGTAAAATTTATGGGCATCTGCCCCTTTATGGGTGTTTCCAAGAAAATGGACACCGCTCTGGGTATGGGCGCAGCCGTCACCTTCGTTATGACCATTGCTTCCCTTGCCACCTGGGTGGTCTATGAGTACGTGCTGGTTCCTCTGGGCCTTCTGTACATGGACACCATGGCCTTCATCCTCATTATCGCCTCCATTGTGCAAGTGGTGGAAATGTTCTTAAAAAAGAGCGTTCCTTCCCTCTATCAGGCTTTGGGCATTTATCTGCCCCTAATCACCACCAACTGCGCCGTTCTGGGCGTAGCGCTTCTAAACATTCAGGAGGGCTACAATCTTCTGGAATCCCTGATCTACGGCTTCACCGGCGGTCTGGGCTTCACCTTGGCCATCCTCATTTTCTCCGCTGTGCGGGAAAGAGTGGAAGAATCAGACTGCCCCAAGTGCTTTAAGGGTTACCCCATTGCCCTGATTGCCGCAGGTCTGCTGGCTCTGGCCTTTATGGGCTTCTCCGGCATGAAGATCGTCTGAAGGAGGGCGCAACATGGATTGGACAAATATTCTCATCGCGCTGGGCGTATTGAGCGGCCTGGGCCTCCTCTTTGGTGCAGTCCTCGCCATTGCCAATAAAGTATTTTATGTAGAAACCGACCCTCGTATGGAACCCCTGATGGAAGCCCTTCCCGGTGCTAACTGCGGCGGCTGCGGCTATTCCGGCTGCGGTGCTTATGCACAGGCTGTGCTGGACGGTACTGCCCCCGTCGGCCTTTGCTCTGCCGGCGGTGACGACTGTGCGGAAAAAATGGCTGCCATTATGGGTGTGGAGGCCAAGAAGGTGGGTCGTCAGGTAGCCTTCGTCCGCTGCTCCGGCACTACTGCCAAAATCAAAGGCCACTACGAAGGCCCTCACGACTGTGCTGCCGCCACCAAAGTAGGAGGACGCGGCCCTCTGACCTGCAAATTTGGCTGTCTGGGCTTCGGAAGCTGCACCAAGGTTTGTCCCTGCAATGCCATTAAGGTGATCGAAGGTGTTGCCAAGGTGGATCCCGACCTGTGTATCGGCTGTATGGCCTGTGCCACCGTATGCCCCCGAAACCTCATCGTTCCGGTGCGCTTTGGCTTCCACATTAAGGTCGCCTGCGCCTCCAATGCCCGTGGCTCTGTAACACTTCGTGGCTGCGAGATCGGCTGTATCGGCTGTACCAAATGCCAAAAGGCCTGTCCAAAAGGAGCCATCAAGGTGGAAAACAATCTGGCCAGCATCGATTACGACCTTTGTGACGACTGCGGCCTGTGCGTGGAGGTCTGCCCCCGGCATCTGATCTCCGACTCTAACCTGACCCCCAGCGACCACGGCGAAGTTCACAAGCCGGAGGTTTTCCAGAAATACTAAAGCATTGCCGAACAAGGAGCCTGCTCTGAAACCACGGGGCAGGCTCTTTTTCCCGGGTTCTTGGAGGAAGTGAGGCAGAATCGCAGGTTTTTGATTGTAGTGAGCAGGAGTAAACGGTTGCGTGGGGGCAGCAGCTCGTTGATGTCTTCTTAACAGACCGGGCAAAAAATCATTAGGGGGTCTGCAAGACAACAAACAAGATAAGTACTTATTGGCGAATTCTTACATATTTGACGAATTTTTTTATTTATTTTACCATCTGGCTTTTTATATAAAAAGACCTATAATTGGAGTATGCAGTTTGATAATTGCATAATGTTTGTTGTCGATAATTGTTTGCAACGATGTCTATGTTTCAGTATCTTAATACAAGCAAGTGTTCTATTGCCTTGGCTGGTTCAGGCACTTTAGTGCCTGAGAACAATTTTGTTTCAAAAGAGGAACGCCATAATTAATGTCTACTGAATAAGCATCAATTCTTGCGGTGATGAGGGTGAATAATATGAAAAAAATTCTCTGGATCAGTTTGATCCTTCTATCCCTTTTGGCTGTGCTGGCGGCCTGCGCGCAGGAGGGCGGGGAAACACTGCCCCCCATGGAACAAGGTAATACAGAACCCCCAACCCCAACCGATCCCCCTGACCCCTTCAGCGAGGAGGAATATAAGGCGTGGGCATTGGGTGTTGCTTTGAATGAGGACGACTATTATGAAGCAGCGGATGCCCACGAGGTAGATGGCAGAGTCTATCAAAGGGTTACTTCCCAAACCTCGTTCCCTCCTGTATTCGATTTTCAGGCTATTTACCGCTATGACCGTTTTTTTACCTATAGCAGCGAGAACGAAGCGGTCAATCCTGTATGGTTTCGGGGAAAAACATCCCTTTTTATCTTCGACAATGCGGGCACAGATCTGCCCCTTCCTTCTGATAATCTCTTGGTAAACATTCAAGACCCTGCTGTTTTCGGTCTTTTGGAGGAGTATGTGCTTTCTCAGTCCTTTGCCAAGGAAGGCACAAGGCCGGAGTGGAATCATCATTATGTCATGTTTATTGTGCGGGATCTTAGTGGAAAGGAAACTACCTATACAATCTATCGGGAAGGTACTGTGATCCGAAATGACACGGAGTTCGCAAGCTGTAAGTTGGAAGAAACTGTAACCGCCGCGCTCTTTGCGCTAAAATATGCCTATGCCCGCAGTGCCAGCAAGCAGGAAGTTTATGCCGACGAGGTATTCGATTTTTCCTCCGAATTTGCGGAATCCGGATTGATTCAGATCACGGTCACCCAGGATGGAGAAAATCGGCGATTAAACTCTGCGGAAAGCCGGGAATTTCTTCGTTTGGTTTCTGACCCTACCCCGGACGGAATGACAGATATAGCATATAATTGCTTCCTGCGCTCCAACTGCGGTATGGGGGAACGGGGAGAAAAACTGCTGGATTTCACATTACTCCGCGTTTATGAGGATGGAGCCGAAGAACCTATGTGGACTTATTCCCTTTACGAAGATGGCAAGGTGGTCTACAAAGACAATTACTACATGGAATATCAGGGCAACCACATTTCTACTCTTGATCATTTGTTTATAGACCGCTATATCATTTCCCGAAGCAATTTTGATACCCAAGCCGTTCTGGATTTCCTAAATTCATAACAGCAAAAAGCCATGAGGATGCAGCCGTCCTCATGGCTTTTTCTCTTCGTCGCAGGCAGCTCTGCAGCAGTGTGCCTCACCAAAGGCTGCAAAATCATTGGTCAATGGCAATCATTCTGTTGTGAGCCAAAAGGAAGTACTTTCTTCCTGCAAGAAATTCTCTTTCTCGCCCTTGTATTTGAAGTCTTGGTTTGTTATAATGTTGTATTGAACGATCCTTGAAACGGGATAGCAATTATGGAAGGAGGGAGCATTTTGCCACACATTCAAGATTCTTTTCAGGTCGCTGTCATCGGCGGCGGTCACGCCGGGATCGAAGCAGCATTGGCCTGCGCCCGTTTGGGGCTGAAAACCGCGATTTTTACCATCAATTTGGATGCCATCGGCAATATGCCCTGTAATCCTGCCATTGGAGGTACCGGAAAAGGTCATCTGGTTCGGGAACTGGATGCCCTAGGCGGTGAAATGGGAAAGGCTGCCGATGCCTGCTGCATTCAGTACCGAATGCTGAACCGGGGAAAAGGCCCTGCTGTCCACTCTCTGCGGGCACAGGCTGACCGGAGAAAGTACCAGGAGCATATGAAGAAAGTCCTGGAAAATCAGGAGAATTTAGAGGTCTATCAGGACACCGTCACAGAGCTTTTGTCCGAAAACGGAAAAGTAACCGGCTTTGTGACCCAGTTGGGACTTTCCTATGCTGCCCAGGCTGTCATTCTGGCAACCGGTACTTATTTGGACAGCACCATCATTACCGGCCCCTCCGTGATCTCCTCCGGCCCGGACGGGATGCACCCTGCCATTGGCCTTTCTGACAGTTTGAGAAAGCTGGGGCTTCCCCTGCGCCGCTTTAAGACCGGCACACCCCCCAGAGTCAACGGCAAGACCCTGGACTACAGCAAAATGGAGCTGCAGCCGGGTGACAGCACCCCGGAGCCCTTCTCCTTCCATACAGAAGGGGCTTTGGAGAACCGGGCTGTATGCTATCTCACCTATACCAACGAAAAAACCCACAAGATTATTCGGGAAAACCTGCATCGCAGCCCCCTTTATGACGGCACCATCTCCGGTGTCGGCCCCCGATATTGCCCCAGCATCGAAACCAAGCTGGTGCGCTTCCCCGACAAGGAACGCCACCAGATCTTTGTAGAGCCCTGTGGCCTGGACACCCAGGAAATGTACATCCAGGGGCTTTCCTCCAGCCTGCCTTACGATGTGCAGGTGGAAATGGTGCGCTCGATCCCCGGCATGGAAAATGCCCAGCTTATGCGCCCCGCCTATGCCATTGAATACGAGTGCATTGACCCTCTGGCTCTGTACCCCACCCTGGAATGCAAGGCCATCTCCGGTCTGTTCGGAGCCGGGCAGTTTAACGGCACCTCCGGCTATGAGGAGGCTGCTGTGCAGGGCTTCGTGGCAGGTGTCAATGCGGCTATGAAGTGTTTAGGTCGCCCTGCCTTTGTTCTCACACGAGATACCAGTTATATTGGAACACTGATTGACGATCTGGTCACCAAGGGCACGGAAGAACCCTACCGCATGATGACCAGCCGTTCAGAATATCGATTGCTTCACCGCCAGGACAATGCCGACCAAAGACTTTCCCATCTGGGCGCAGAAATCGGCCTGATTTCCCCGGAGCGGCTTCAGACTGTAGAAGAAAAGTACCGCCAGGTGCGCCGGGAAATCAATCGCCTGGAAAGCACCGGTGTGGCAGAATCCCCCCAGCTGAACAAGCTGCTGGAAAGTCTGGATACTGCCCCCGTAAAGGGCTCTGCCAGACTGGCAGACTTGGTGCGCCGCCCCCAGGTGCATTATGAACACATCGCCCCCTTTGATCAAGAGCGCCCTGACCTACCCCTCGCGGTGACAGAGCAGGTGGAGATCCAGCTAAAATATGCCGGCTATCTGGCTCGCCAGCAGAAGCAGGTAGAGGAATTTCGCAAGGAAGAATCCCGGAAGCTGCCAGAGGATATTGATTATCTGTCCATTGGCGGTCTGCGGTTAGAGGCGCGGCAGAAATTGCAGGAAATTCG
>JAZQXK010000018.1:0-3455 GCA_045632785.1 Faecousia sp. | reverse complement strand
CCCGGCTGTACTGTAGGCTGCGAATGTGACCGCTACATGGAGGTCTGGAACAACGTCTTCTCCCAGTTCGACAACGACGGTCAGGGCAACTACACCGAGCTGGAACAGAAGAACATCGACACCGGCATGGGTCTGGAGCGTCTGGCTGTGGTTTGCCAGGATGTTTACAGCCTGTTCGATGTGGATACCGTTATGAACATCACCAACAAGGTCACCCAACTCACCGGCGCCTGCTACGGTCAGAGCGGCAAGACCGATGTATCTCTGCGTGTTATTACCGACCACATCCGTGCCTCCACCTTTATGATCGCTGACGGCGTTCTGCCCTCCAACGAAGGCAGAGGCTACGTGCTGCGCCGCCTGCTGCGCCGGGCTGCCCGCCACGGCAAGCTTCTGGGTGTCAACAACCCCTTCCTCTTTGAGGTGGTGGAAACTGTCATTCAGGAAAACGAAGGCCACTACACCTACCTCCGGGAGCGTGCGGACTATATCACCAGAGTTGTCCGCACGGAGGAAGAAAACTTCGCCCGCACCATTGACGGCGGCATGAAGATTTTCGCCGAAGTTCTGGCTGACCACAAGGCCAAGGGTGAGACCGTGTTCTCCGGTGCCGATGCTTTCAAGCTGTATGACACCTATGGCTTCCCCATTGACCTGACTGCGGAAATGGTTGCTGATGAGGGTATGACCATCGATCAGGAAGGCTTTACCAAACTCATGCAGGAGCAGAAGGTCAGAGCCCGGGAAGCAAGAAAGGCTCTGGGCGATCTGGCCTGGGCCGGCATCGATCTGGGTCTGGACAACACCCCCACCGAGTTTACCGGCTATGAAAAGGACACCGACACCGCCAAGGTTCTGGCTGTTTGCGTAGGTGAAGAGGTCACCGGCTGCATCGCCGGAGGCGAAAACGGCATTCTGGTTCTGGACAAGACTCCCTTCTATGCCGAAATGGGCGGCCAGGTAGCCGACCACGGCACCATTACCGTTGGCGAGGCTGTTTTCACTGTTTCCAATGTGCAGAAGGACAAGGCCGGCAAGTATCTGCATCACGGCAAGCTCCTGTCCGGGGAGATCAAGGTGGACGATACCGCTGTTGCTGCCATTGATGTTTGCCGCCGTACTGCCATCCGCAGAGCTCACTCCGTGACCCACCTGCTGCAAACCGCTCTGAACCGGGTTCTGGGCGACCATGTGCATCAGGCTGGTTCTCTTGTAGAGCCCGACCGTCTGCGCTTTGACTTCACCCACTACGAAGCCATTTCCCGGGAGGATATCAAGCGGGTAGAGGCTGAAGTGGTCAAGGAAATCCTGACCGGTACTGCTGTGGAAACTCTGGTTCTGCCCATTGAGGAAGCCAAAAAGCTGGGCGCAACCGCTCTGTTCGGTGAAAAGTACGGCGATACCGTCCGCGTTGTGAAGATGGGTGAGGTTTCCATGGAGTTCTGCGGCGGCACCCACCTGGACAACACTGCCAAGGCAGGTCTGTTCCACATCGTGTCCGAGGCCTCCGTTGCTTCCGGCGTGCGCCGCATGGAAGCCATTACCGGCCCCGCCGTTCTGGAACTGCTGGCGCAGGAGAATGAAACCATCCTCCGTGCTGCTGAAGCCATTAAGGCCAACAACCCTGCCGAGCTGGTTCGCAAGGCCGAAGCCACTGTGCAGGAGCTGAAGGAAGCCAAGCGGGTCATTGAGCAGTATAAGGCCAAGGAATCTGCCGGCGGCGCTGATGCCATCTTGAAGAATGCCAAAGAGATCGGCGGCCTTCATGTTGCGGTTTCCACCCTCACCGAGGGCGATGCCAACTCCCTGCGGAAGCTGGGCGATGTGCTGCGGGATAAGGATCCCATGGCTGTTGTGGTTCTGGCTCTGGTGGCTGACAAGGTCACCTTCCAGGCTGTCTGCGGCAAGGATGCCGTAGCCAAGGGCATCAAGGCCGGTGACATCATCAAGACCATTGCCCCCATCTGCGGCGGCAAGGGCGGCGGCAAGCCCGACTCCGCTATGGGCGGCGGCAGTGACCTGAGCAAGGTAAACGAAGCCCTGGCTGCTGTGGAAGGCTTTGTCGCTTCCAAGGTATAATCTAAAATAGAAACACACCGCCGGAAGGGGGGTTGAACCCTTTCCGGCGGCTTTTCCTGCCTATGGAAAACCCCTTCCGCTACAAACGGAAGGGGTAAATTTTATGTGGATTTCTTACTTATCTGGGAAACAGCAGTTCACCGATCTGCACCGCATTGGTGGCAGCGCCCTTACGGATCTGGTCACCGCAGCACCACAGGCACAGGCCCTTTTCGTCGGTCAGGTCGGGGCGAATACGGCCTACATAGATCAGGTCCTGATCGGAGGTATCCAACGGCATGGGATACTGCTTTGCACCCAAATCGTCTACCAGACGGCAGCCGGGAGCAACGGCAATGGCCCGCCTGGCTTCCTCCACGGATACAGGCCGGGCAAAGCGAATGGCTGCAGATATGGAATGGCTGCGGATCACCGGCACACGGACGCAGGTACAGCTCACCTTCAGTTCCGGCAGATGCAGGATCTTTCTGCCCTCATACTGCAGTTTCATTTCCTCGGAGGTATAGCCATCTTCCTGCTCTCCGCCAATCTGCGGAATCAGGTTATAGGCGATCTGGTAGGGGAAGACACCGGGCTGGTCGTTCTTGCCCTCCATTTCTCTTTGGAGCTGGGCAATGCCGCCTACGCCCGCCCCGGAAACCGCCTGATAGGTGCTGACGGTCATAGATTCCATGGGAGCAAGGCGGCTGAGAGCAGCAATGGCGGTGACAGTAATAATGGTAGAGCAGTTGGGGTTGGATATAATGCCCTTATGAGTAAAGGCATCAGCCCCGTTGACCTCGGGCACCACCAGAGGCACTTCCGGATTCAGTCGGAAAGCGCTGGAATTATCCACAAACACCGCTCCCGCCGCCCGGATAGCAGGGGCAAATTTCTCCGCAATATCGTTCTCTGCCGCACCCAGAACCAGATCGACCCCACGGAAGGCTTCCTCCGTAGCTTCCTGAATGACCACAGGCTCACCCCGAAACAGCTCCGTCTTACCTGCGCTTCTGGCACTGGCCAGCAGCCGCAGCTCCTTCACCGGAAAATTTCGCTCCTCCAGAATTTTCTTCATTTCCATGCCAACCGCACCGGTGGCACCTAAAATCGCAACTGTATATTCCATAAAAAACCTCCTTTGATTATGCCGCCCGTCAGAGGCGGAAGGTATAACCGGCTTCCATTAAGCGGTTTAAGGCTTCGTTTGCTTCCTCGTCTGTAAAAAGGCTGCCCCAGGCAGACTTCACAGCCAGGACTTCCAGGCTCAGATGGAGCTTGCCAGCCTCGGTCAGCTCCGCAAAGCCGTCACTGCACCGCCTGCCGCTGAGAATCCTCTTTGCTGCGGTCACTGCCCCCAGCTCCGCTGCCTGCTTCCGCATCCGGGCGGTTTGGAT
>JAZQXK010000017.1:0-5507 GCA_045632785.1 Faecousia sp. | reverse complement strand
ATTCGTGGTGCCGTTTTTTATTTTGTGTGCCTTCGTGCACAGATGTGGGCCTTGCGCAGGGGAGTTGTTCTTCAAATTTTGGTTTGTCGGGCAGGTTAGGATGCACCCTTGTAGGGGCGGGATATATCCGGCCCGTTCCGCACTGTAGATTTGTACGAATTCGCCTTAAATGGTACGGCTTTTCAAACTTTTCCGCCGGGCCGGATATATCCGGCCCCTACAACCGCCTATCGGCAAACTGCCCTATAAATCGGAATTTGCTGTTCTGATCCCACATAAAGAAAAGCCCGGAGGATATCCTCCGGGTATTTTTACTGCCTTCTGGCCAAATAGTGCTCGTCACCTTTTTGGTAATAGGGGCAGCGGGCCTTGGGGGTGGTGAAGAAGCGGTAGACCTCGTCTTCATCCAAATCCATGTTGCAGAAGTATTCGTCGTATTCCTCGTCGTAGTCAAAATGCCAGCAGCTTTCGCAAAGGGTGCAGTCCATGGAGTTCTCCTTTCGTGGGGCACAAGAAAAAGCGGCACTTCATTTTCGGAAGTGCCGTTATTTCATGCATTCAATGTACTGAAAGTTCCTTCTTACAGGATGTTCAGAGCCAGAATCAGAACGACAAAGCCCAGAGCCAGCCACTTGGTGCTCTTGGTCAGGATGCTCTTATCGCCGCCGGACTTGGACATATAGTTCTCCTTGCTGCCACCGGCCAGAGCGGTAGACAGGCCGTTCTCCTTGCCACTCTGCAGGGAAACAACAGCGATCAGGGCAACACAAACCAGAACCAATACGACAGCAACAATGGTCTTAGCAATTTCCATAATATACCTCCATTACGCCACTTTGGCGTCTGCCGCATTTGTCGGCATACGGCCAGCCGAGTTCATATCCTTGGGGTGTCCAATCAATAGCCGTACTATCATATCATAAGAAACAGCAGATAGCAAGCATAAATTTCGCAATTTTCGCAAATTTTTCCCTTATTTGGTCACCCAGTTGCCTGTAGCCAGGCAGTTGAGGTAAGCATTGATAAAGGGATCCAGGGCGCCGTCCATAACGCCGTTTACATTGGAGGTCTCGCAGCCGGTGCGGGTGTCCTTTACCAGGGTGTAGGGCATAAAGACATAGTTGCGGATCTGGCTGCCCCATTCGATCTTCTGCTGCACGCCCTTAATGTCTGAAATCTTCTCCAAATGCTCCCGCTCTTTGATCTCCACCAGCTTAGACCGCAGGATACGCATACAGGTCTCCCGGTTCTGGAACTGGCTTCGCTCGGTCTGGCAGGCTACCACGATGCCGGTGGGCTTGTGGATCAGGCGGACTGCGGAGGAGGTCTTGTTGATGTGCTGACCGCCTGCGCCGGAGGAGCGGTAGACCTGCATTTCAATATCCTCGGGACGGATTTCCACATCGTTGGAGTCGTCGGTAATTTCGGGGATGACTTCAATGGCGGCAAAGGAGGTCTGCCGTCTTGCGTTGGCATCGAAGGGGGATACACGAACCAGACGGTGCACGCCGTTCTCGCCCTTGAGGAAGCCGTAGGCATTGACACCGGAGATCATAATATCCGCAGACTTTAAGCCCGCCTCGTCGCCTTCCTGGTAGTCCATGATCTGATAGGTGAAGCCGTGGGATTCAGCCCAGCGGGTATACATTCGGTAGAGCATCTGGCACCAGTCCTGAGCCTCGGTGCCGCCGGCGCCGGCATGGAAGGACATTAGGGCATTGTTGCCGTCATATTCTCCCGTGAGCAGAGTCTCCAGACGGGCAGACTCCATGGCATCGGACAGGGCGGTAAAGCCCTCTTTCAGCTCTTCCAGCATGGAGTCGTCATTTTCCTCCAGGGCCATTTCGCACAGAGTTGTCAGGTCTTCCCACTGACCAATCATGCGGTCATACTTTTCCAGCTTGGTCTCCACCTGACGGCACTGCACAACGATCTTCTGGGACTTTTCCGGGTCATCCCAGAAGCCGGGAGCTTCCTGCATGGCATGGAAACGCTCCAGATCGTTTTTTGCTTTTTCCAGATTCAGGGAAACAGCCAGGGCTTCCAGCTTGGGGCCCAGGTCTTCCAGTTTTAACTTATATTCTTCAAATTGGATCATATTCTATTCGCTCACAATCTATTTTGGTTTGTTTCTTGCCTATTATAAGGGGAAAAGTCCTGTCTGTAAAGGGTATTTTTGGGAAAAAGCCCCGCAAGCCGGGAGGATTGTATCCGGAACGGTCAAGACCGTTCCCCACGGATTCTATTTTCATCCGTCCCGTAGGACACCGTAATGATTCACTAAGGCTCCGCCGCCTCCGTGGCTTCCGGCGCTTCTGTGGGGTCTGTGGCCGGGATCACCGGCTTGGGGCAGGGGAGATACAGCTCTTTGTTCCACTGGTAATCGTCCATGTCCTCGTCATAGCGCAAAATCAGTTTCCCGGACTGCCAGCTTTCCTGCAAGTCTGCATGACAGGGCACGCCATCCAGCCGCAGAATGTTCCAGTAGTAGACTTCGCCGTTTTTCGTGCCGGAAACCACCTGGCAGGTCAGCCCTACTTCTTCGCATAAAAGCCCAAAGACCGTGGCAATGGAGTGGCTGTCTCCGATGCCCTGATAGAGAAGACTGTATACCGGGGTGGGGGAGGTGCCTGTTTCCGTAAACAGAGGGCGCAGGAAGGAATTGAGCCGCTCTGCCTTGGCAAGCTCCGTATCCTGCCCCCGAACATAGCCGGAAGCGGAAGAAAGCATAAGCTTGACTTCTCCTGCCATGTCCAGAAGGGACTGCCGGGGCAGGGTGTAGTTAAAGCTAATATCTAAAATTCTGGTGCTGCCGTAATTGGGGTAGGCTGTATGGGTCACCGTGGGGCACTCCATAACGGTGTCCAGGTTCGTTTCGTAATACCGGCTTACGATCTCCGTGAGGTTCACTTCCTCATAGCCCTTGACCTGTAGGGTCAGGCTGGTTTGGGCTTGGGAGAGGGCGGTGTGTACCTTGTTTTCAATGCCCACTGCCCCCCAGGCGCTTTCAATGTTCTGCATCTGGTAGGCAGAGCGGCTGTACTGGATTTGCACCGATGCCATGCGCCGCACGCCTACTTCCGCAATGTCCACCGTGATCTCCCGGACGGCATAGGCAGTCAAGGGGTCGGTAGACTTGACCTGGTGAATGATCCGGGGGAGGTGCTTTTCCAGTTCGCCCTTATACCGGCTTACATCAACGGTAGCTTGCTCCGTCCGGTTTTGCACAAATTGCACCAGCAGAGCGATCATCTGGTCATAGCTGTCCGCATTTTCTGTTTGTTCCGGCTTAGCCTGGGAATAGACCTCTGTGTGGGGGGTGATGGAAACGAAGCTGCCTGCACGCCAGCCGTCACAGCCGCACAGAAGCACACAAAGGGCCAAAACCAGAAGGAGTACGCTTCGTTTCTTCAAATTGCTCACCGCCTTTTACAGATCGTCTTTGTTGTACCGCTTGAAGCCATCGCCCAGAACCTGGTGGGCTTCCTGAATGATGATGAAGGCGGTGGGGTCTACCCGGGAGGCCAGCTCCTTCAGCTCAGACACCTGCTGCCGCTTCAGAGCAACCAGAATGACATTGGTGTTGTTGCCGGAGTAGTAGCCCTGACCCTTGAGGTAGGTCACGCCGCGGTGCAGCTCCGTGTCAATGGCATTGGCCATTTTTTCATAATGGGGGGTGATGATCATGGCAACCTTGGAGTAATCGAAGCTGTAGATCACGGCGTCGATGACCTTGGAGGCCACAAACAGGACAACAATACTGTACAGGGTCTTGCTGAAATCCTTAAATACGATACCGGTCAGCACTGCAATAAACAGGTCGAGAGCCAGTGTGATGCTGCCGATGGAGAAGTTGGGGTAAGTGCGCTTCACCAGACGGACGATAATATCCGTGCCGCCGGTGGAAACGGTGGATTTATACACAAAGCCCATGCCGATGCCAACGGTCACACCGCCGTAAAGAGCGCCCAGAAGGGTGTCGGTCTGGGGCAGACGGATAAAGGCGGTGGCATCAAAGAGAACAGACAGCACCACCACGCCTACCAGAGAACCGAAGAAGAACTTTTTGCCGATCTTCTTGCCGCCGATTAAAAACAGGGGCACATTCATAATGGCGGTATAAAGACCCACGGTGCCGAAGCCTGTCCATTCTACCAGGATCTGGGAAAGACCGGCCAGACCGCCGCCGTTGATCTCATTGGGCTGCAAAAAGGCATTGAAGCTTACGCCCAGAATGACACAGCCCACCAGAAGGGTAGGAAGCCATTTCCATTCGTTCCAAAAATTTTTCATAGAATATCGCCTCTTTTCTCAAAATTCAGGGATTATTCTGCAATCAAGGATTGCAGAGAGGATGCGCAGGGCAGGTTTCCTGTCCTGAAAGGGGGGGTAAATTCCTGTTTATCTTACGAACTTGTTGGTTGCACTGGTGCGGCAGCACCCATGGCTCCCTTGTGCAAAGGGAGCTGTCACGCGAACAGCGTGACTGAGGGAGAGATATGAAAAGCTATCAATTATTTCTCTCCCCCAGTCGAAAATCAAAGATTTTCGCCACATAGTTTATGGTGTGCTTGCCACCGGCAAGCAATTGTTCAAATCGCTTCGCTACCCTCGTCAGAGGGGGCCAAGGCGGCCTGCGGCCGCAAACAGAATGATAAACTCCAATTTGACATTGTCCCGCTATCATGGTAAAATGTTTATAACTATGCTTGAAATGGAGAAAACCTATGCAATTTCTGTTTATGAGCCTGTTTGCCCTGGGCATTGTGGCCCTGGACCAGTGGACAAAATTTTTGGTGCTGGAGAACATCCCCCTCTATGGCCATGTGGATGCTATCCCGGGCCTGTTTCACCTGACCTATGTGCAAAACACCGGTGCTGCCTTTTCTTCCTTCTCCGGCATGCAGTGGCTGTTTGCTCTGATTTTCCTGGTGCTGACGGTGGCAATTTTTTACGAATATTTCTGGAAACGGCAGCCCTTTACCGCCCTGGAGCGCCGGCTCATTGCAGCGATCTATGGCGGCGGGGTGGGCAATATGATCGACCGGGTGCGCATGGGCTTTGTGGTGGATATGATCGAGGTGGAATTTGTGAATTTCGCCGTGTTCAATGTGGCAGATTGCTTCATCACCTGCGGTTGCATCCTGCTGATCCTCCACCTGGCGTTCTTCAATAAGGAATTCTGGAAGGAAGAGAAGAAATGAACCTCATTGCTGACATTCCCGGCGAGCGGCTGGATGCGTCCCTAGCCCGCTGCGCCCCCAATTTAAGCCGCTCTGCCGCCCAGAAGCTGATCGAGGAAAGCCTCGTCACCGGCAACGGCAAGTCCGGCAAGAAAAATGACAAACTCCAGCCCGGCGACCAGGTGGATTATTCCATCCCCGAACCCAAAGCTGTGGATATCGCCCCCACGGAAATGAAATTGGACATCGCTTACGAAGATGAGGATGTGGTGGTCATCAATAAGCCCAAGGGGCTGGTGGTGCACCCCGCTGCCGGCCACCAGG
>JAZQXK010000016.1:0-49803 GCA_045632785.1 Faecousia sp. | reverse complement strand
CTACAGGTCTGACGGAGCAGCAGAAGTACCACACCGTCACCCATGAAAAATGCCATATTCGCAGAGGGGATCATATTTGGAAGATTCTGTCCTATGGCGTGTTGGCGGTGCATTGGTTTAATCCTTTGGTATGGCTGTTTTACCGCCGCTTCCAGCAGGATATGGAGCTTGCCTGCGATGAAAAAGCCTTGAAAATCTTGGGTGAAGGGGAAAAAGCGGCTTATAGTCAGTCTTTGCTGGACTTGTCCCAAAAGGAGCGGTGTGTAACGCCCGGCCCTGTGGGATTCAGCGAGAATCCTACAAAAAACCGTATCCTGCGAGCTCTGCGGTATAAAAGACCCTTGGCGGTGGTGACGGCTCTGGTGCTGGTGGTGGGAATCCTGCTGGTGAGCGGTGTTGCGGCACAGCCAACGGAGAAAGAAGGCCTGCGCCTGAATGAGGACGGGACTGTCACTGTTTATCTGCCCACTGTTCGTGTTAAGGTGGATGCAAAAGGCGAGCCGGTTCTTGAAGTGGATGAAAAAGGAAATCTTGCTTATTTTGTGGATATCCTTCTTTATAATGCTGACGGCAGACCGGTTCGGTGTGACCTGTGTGATATGGATACCAGAGAAGTGGTTGATGAGGGAAACCGGTATACTTATGATGAACAAGGTCGCTTGATCGAGGTAGCCGTTCCCAAGGGGAAGGATAGCTTTGAACAGCGGACGAGCTACCACTACAACAGCAAAGGAAAGCTTTCTGCTGTTTGGGGGTATGAGTTTTTGAAGCGGTGGGATGGTATCGGTTGGACAGAAGGCCATGAGGAACTGATTTACAGGGAAGAATATGTATATGATGCCCAGGGGAGACTCCTTCGGTATAATGCCCCCTCCATTCAGGCTACCAATGCTCTTTATGGTGACCTGGTAGAGTATGCTTACAGGGAAGAAGACAGATGTGTAGAGGCACAATACTACAGAACGGGAGCAAATGGACAGAAGGAAAAATCCTGTTATGCAGAAATGTATTATGACCAAGAAGGAAAGCTTCTTTTCATAAACATGGATTTTGGCACTGTAAATGGAAGTGCAAAAATGGAATTTACCTACAATGAAAATGGTGCTGTTGCATCTGCTATGATGAAGTATGACAATAAATGGACAGATGAGTTTGATAGTGAAGGTACGGAGTTCCTTTATGACCAATATGGCAATGTAATTATGAAGCGTTTTTACAAAAATGGGGAATGCATCTATGGCTATGAATACCATATCAGCCCGGTCAATGTTACCCCGGAGGCTGCCCTGCGCCTGCTCCATGACCGCCCCGCAGACCCCTTCGAGCTTGACCCTACTCCAGACCCGGTTTACAGCAACCCCTTCGGCGGCACAAATCCCTAAATATCCCCCACAACGAAACCAAAAACAGGAGGGCAAAACATGAAAATACCGAGAATCATTTTGGCATCGGTGCTTTGCGTTCTTTTGCTGGTGGGCTGCACATCCCAATCCGCAGAAAAATGGGACTTTCCGATTAACGAGGACGGCACAGTGACAGTCTATCTCCCTATAGCCTCGGTCATGGATTCCTACTATTCCATACCCGGCCCAAAAGGGAACGAAACGGTCAAGATTTTATACCATTACAATGAAGATGGCCGGGTAATTCGATGGGAAACGGAAGACCCTTCAACGCAATGGCTGGGAGACAGGGAGCGGCGATTTACCTATGATGAACGGGGAAGGCTGACCCAGGTGCAGTCCTTCCGGGCAGAAGTGGCGGTTTATGAGCGCAGCGTCTATGAATATGACCAAAAGGGTCTGTTGATTTCTGAAAGTGGCTATTTTTGTCGGGACTATACCCAAGAAAATGACCAGACTCAGGAGAAGTTGACCTATCGAAATCTGTATTTTTACGACGACACCGGCAGACTGATTCTGCACAGAGAAGAACACTTCGATGATAAGGGCAATATGGAGCATTCTTATACTCGCACCAAATATGTTTATGCCCTGGATGGAAGCAGCTTCGAGGAATACAGCTACGGCTGGCAAGAGGGGAAAGCGCAGCTTTGGGAATATAAAGTTACATATTATGATGAAGCCGGAAACAAAGCATATTGCGATGTTTACAGCCTGGACGAAGATGGCATCCCGGGGGAGATTCTGTATACCCATACCTATTTCTATGATGAAACAGGCAGGCTTGCGGAAGAAACCACCGTCTATAAGCAAAAGGTCTTTGATGGAATCGACGGCGGCACAAAATACACCTATGATGACCATGGCAATATGGTCAGGGAATATCATTATTTGTTCCCTCAGAGCCCATCGTGTGCCGCAGAGTTCCAATACAGTATTGACTCGGTGAATGTTACGCCCGAGGCTGCCTATCGTCTTCTTAAAAACCGCCCCATGGATCCCTTCGACCTTGACCCCACACCCCAGCCCGGCTTCTGACCGGCATTTCTTCTCAAAAACGCATTAAGAAACGCCCATCTACCATTTATAGCTTTTCGGGGCTACAAAAACCACAAAATATTCCAAAGAAAAGTGAATTTTTCCGAAAATAGTATTTGACAAACCGGCCTAAATCCTCTATAATATGTAGGCATGACTGCGAGGAAGGGATAACTATGCTTTTAGGACTGTCCAAAATTATAGACTGCCCCGGAGAAAGTGTCTCCTTTTCTACCAGTGTTGATCTCAGTGATCTTCAGTTTGGCAACTGTTATCCTGTGACGGAGCCTGTCCTGGCTTCCGGCTCTGTGCGCAATACTGCGGGAGTCTTGGTGCTGTCCGGTGTTCTCACCACTGGGCTTCACGGCATCTGCGACCGCTGCGCCGGAGAGTTCCATCGGGAATTAAAGCTCCCTATGGAAGCTGTGCTGGTAACAGAGCTGTCTGACGAAGAGAACGAGGATGAGTGGGTCTTTCAGTTGGAAGGCGACAGTGCGGACTTGGACGATATCGTGACCACCACTCTGGTTCTCAATATGGACTCCAAGCTCCTGTGTAAGGACGATTGTAAGGGCTTGTGCTGCAGATGCGGCAAGAACCTGAACCATGGCCCCTGCACCTGTGAGCCGGAAATAGATCCCCGATTTGCTGCTTTAAGGCAGCTTCTCAAAGATAAATAATTTAGACGCTGTGAAAAGCAGTAAAACCTAAGGAGGTGTCACCATGGCTGTTCCTAAGTGTAAAGTTTCTAAAGCAAGACGTGACCGTCGTCGCGGCTCCAACTGGAAGCTGTCCGCTCCCGGTGTGGTTGCTTGCCCCAAGTGCGGTGAGCTGTCTCTGCCCCACAGAGCTTGCAAGGCTTGCGGTTATTACAATGGCCGTCAGGTCGTCGAAGTGGAGTCCAAGTAAGAGACTACAGACGAGAAAATGAGAGGAAGGTCGTTTCTTGCCTTCCTCTTTTTTCTATTCATCTTGCACTTTTACAAAATTTGACGGTTTTTTCTTGACCAAACGCAGGTCTTGTGAGATAATGAAAAAAGCTATAGATTGACTACGAAAAGGAGGAGTTCGATATGCCGAAGCCATTGGTTGCCATTATTGGCCGCCCCAATGTGGGCAAATCCATGCTCTTTAATAAATTGACCGGTCAGCGCACCGCCATTGTTGAGGACACCCCCGGTGTCACCCGTGACCGGATCTACGGTCAGTGTGAGTGGCGTGGCCGCGTTTTCGACATGATGGACACCGGAGGTATCGAGCCGGGCACAGAAAACGCTATTTTGCAGTTTATGCGCCGTCAGGCAGAGATCGGTATTGAGTTGGCCGATGCCATCATCATGGTGGTAGATGTGAAGGTGGGCCTCACTGCTGCCGACTCTGCGGTTGCCACTATTTTGCAGAGAGCCAAGAAGCCGGTTCTTCTGGCTGTGAATAAGTGCGACTCCGTTGGCGGTGTCAACCCCGATGTCTATGAGTTCTACGCCCTGGGTCTGGGCGATCCTCTGGAGGTTTCTGCCGTCCACGGTCACGGCACCGGCGATCTTTTGGACTGGTGCGTGGATCAGTTCTCCAACGAAGACTGGGAAGAAGATGACGAGACTGTTACCAAGGTCGCTATTGTGGGCAAGCCTAATGTGGGCAAGTCCAGCCTGCTGAACCAGATCCTTGGGGAAGAGCGGGTCATTGTTTCCGATGTTGCAGGCACTACCAGAGATGCTATTGACAGCTACTTTGAAAACCAGTTTGGTAAGTTCTGCTTTATCGATACTGCAGGTATGCGCCGTAAGTCCCGGGTAGACGATGCTATCGAGCGTTACAGCAATATGCGCTCCGTCAGCGCCATTGAACGGGCTGATGTGTGTATTGTTATGATCGATGCCACCGAGGGCGTCACCGAGCAGGACACCAAGATCGCCGGTCTTGTTCACGAGGCAGGCAAGGCGGTAATCATCGCAGTCAATAAGTGGGATCTGGTGGAAAAGGAAACCAATACCATGCGGGATATGGAAATTAAGGTTCGTCAGGACTTGAGCTATATGCCCTATGCCCCTGTGGTCTTCCTGTCTGCCCTCACCGGCTCCCGTGTGGATAAGATTTATGAGGTCATCAATCAGGTTGCCGAGAGCAATTCCATGCGTATTACAACCGGCGCGCTCAACAGCGTTCTTGCCGATGCGACCTCCCGGGTCCAGCCCCCTACGGATAAGGGCCGCCGCCTGAAGATTTACTACATGACCCAGGCCGGTGTTAAGCCTCCTCATTTTGTTATTTTCTGCAACGATGCCCGGCTGTTCCACTTCTCCTATCAGCGGTATATTGAAAACCAGATCCGCAACGTCTTTGGCCTCAAGGGAACACCTGTCCGCATCACCATTCGCCAGAAGGGCGACAAGGAGGAATAAGCCGTGGCTCAAATGATTGCGCCCCTGCTGGTAACGATTTTAGTTTCCTATCTCCTGGGAAATATCAATGGAGCCATTACTGTGTCCAACCTCTTTGAAAAGGACGATGTCCGCTCCCACGGAAGCGGCAACGCCGGCATGACCAATTTTCTCCGCTCCTACGGCATGAGAAGAACCGGCCTTGTTATGCTCATCGATCTGGGCAAGACCCTTCTTTCCTGCTTCCTTGGCAGAGTTCTCTTAGAGCCCTTTGGTTATGCCCTGGAGGGTACAATGCTGGCAGGCTTCTTCGTATCCCTGGGCCACGATTTCCCCATACTCCAGGGCTTCAGGGGCGGCAAGGGCATTGCCTGCGGATTAGGCTTTGCTTTAGCCTGCGACTGGCGGTTGGCTATTGTGGCATTGGCGGTATTTGCCATTCTGGTGCTGCTTACCAAGTATGTTTCCCTGGGCTCCTGTGTGGCTACAGTGGTCGTAGGCACATGGCTGACTCTGTTTAACCTGGACAAGCCTTGGCTGATCGTCTTTGCCTGGGCAGCCTGTGGACTGGCCCTGTTTATGCACCGGGGCAACATCAAGCGGCTCATTCAGGGCAATGAGCGGAAGATCTCTTTGCGTCACAAGGAGGAAAAAGCATGAAAATTACAGTAGCTGTCAGCGGTGGCTGGGGTACAGCCATTGCCATTCATCTGTGCAACAACGGACACCAGGTTCGCCTGTGGTCCTTTAGCCGCGCAGAGATCGCCGTTTTGAAAGAAACAGGTGAGAACCCTCTTTTGAAAGGTGTTCCCCTGCCCAAAGAGCTGGAGCTGACCAGTGATCCTGCCTGTGTTTCCGGGCAGGACATGGTGGTTATTGCCGCTCCGTCCTTTCCATACCGCTCTGTCTGCCAGACACTAAAGCCCTATATCACGGAAAACACAGTCTTGGTTTCTGTGACTAAGGGTATCGAGCCGGATACCCAGCTTCGTATGAGTCAGATCGCGGAGGAAGTTCTGGGCCGTACGGTTGCAGTACTGTCCGGCCCTAGTCATGCGGAGGAAGTTGCAAGAGGTGTGCCTACAGGCTGCGTCGCTGCCTGTGGTGATCAGGAACTGGCGAAGAAGGTGCAGGCAGCTTTCATGGCAGACCATTTCCGGGTCTATGTGAACCCCGATGTGGTAGGCTTGGAGCTGGGCGCAGCGCTTAAGAATGTTATTGCTCTGTGTGCTGGTATTTCCGACGGCATGGGCTTCGGTGATAACACCAAGGCCATGCTCATGACCAGAGGTTTGACAGAAATTGCCCGTTTGGGTATGGCACTGGGCGCCAAGCAGTCCACCTTTGCCGGCCTTGCCGGTGTGGGTGACCTGATCGTTACCTGCACTTCCATGCACTCCCGTAACCGCCGTGCCGGTATTCTCATCGGTCAGGGTGTTGAGCCTATAGAGGCCATGAAGCAGGTGGGTGCTGTTGTGGAAGGCTATTATGCCGCTAAGTCCGCTTATTTCCTGGGTAAAGCCAAGGGCGTGGATATGCCCATTACCAAGGCTGCCTATGAAGTGCTCTATGAAGGCGCAGATGTGAAAGATGCTGTAGGCCGTCTTCTGAATCGCTCGCAGGGCGTGGAAACTGAGGATGCTGGCTGGGCAACCGCTGAATAAGAACATAAAGACTCCCGAAAGCAGTTAGCGTACTGCCTTCGGGAGTCTTTCCTTAGGTTTAGATATTCTCGCTGCGGATGGCCTTCATGGGGTCATCCCTTTTAATCTTGGACAGGGCATACATGGAGGACACAAAAACTGTGAGGAAGATGCACCCGATTACAAGGGTAATGGAATTCAGGGGAATTTCGTAGGGGCGGTTGGTTAAGGATATGGTCAGGGTATAGATACCGTAGTTGGCTGCGATCCCTAAGGGGAGGCCAAAAACTGTGGCGGTGATGCCGTAGCGCAGACATTCCAGAACCGTCATTTGTTTGAGCCGCATGTTTTCCATGCCTACACTGCGAAGCATTCCAAAATCCCGCCGCCGCAGTGCCACATTGGTGGAAATGGTGTTAAACACATTGCATACGCAGATCAGAGTAATCAGGATAATGAAGCCATAGCTGAATACATCCACCATGGTTTTTAAGTTTCGCTGATAGATTTCTGTGTCCCGGAAGTCAGAATGCAGAATTCCATGCTCTTTGAGATAGTTTAGCACAGCCTGATGAGAGGAAGTGTTCAGCACAAGCTCCAGGTCTTCTACAGGGATCTCTCCTGCAGAGGACAGGGGAAGCCAAAGGATCATTTGTGTGCCGCCGAGGCTCATATTGACATTCGTGCCAAAAGGCATCTCCTGAATGGAATCGCCCAGGCGGAAGCTGGGGGCATCCTCCATGGGAACGGTTACAATGGGTTCTTCTGTGAGGGTATCCGTAAAGGGGTCGTAAAGGTGATAGGAAACGGCAGGCTTTTTGCCATCGGCAGGAACAACCGCAACAAAGATGCTTTCCTCGTCCGTTCCATCCCGGGATTCGGGCAGAAGGTTTCCCTGTGCATCGTGATGCAGTATGGGACGGAAGATCCAAACAGGCAGACCGTTCCGTGCGGCAGGCTCAACAACATAGCTGTCCTCCAATCGGCTATCCACATAGTCCCAAACCTCATTGGGACACTGATCCGGGAACACCGGCAGGGTTTCCACAGAATCCTTCAAAATCTCCGCTTCATAGAGTTGGCTGACAAATCTTCCTGTATCGCTGGGCACAGTATGGACGATATGGACACTGCTCACCAGAGCTGTGGGAATCGGGGAGGATTGGTATTTCGATTCATCCAGATCATGCTCCCGGAGGTATTCTTCAAACGCAGCATCCTCCATGTACACCAGCCCCAGATATTTGTGGCTCGGGTTTTCCCTCTGGGTTTCCTTCCAGATGTTCAAAAAATCCTCGGTGCAGTCCTCGTCGGGGATAAAGGTCATCCAAGATTGCTGATATTGCAGCATGGATTTAGAGACTCCTGGCAGGGCTCGGATTTCTTCGATCTGCTCTTTGGTCATGCGGTAGCAGATAATGTCAAAATTGGTTTCGTTTGCGGCGTCCTGGGCGGTCATTTGCAGGGTGTTGCTGAAGCCGGAGGCGGCGAGAAACAGCACAATGGTTATGGCAAGACTAAGGGCGGTGGAGCGGTATTTTCCTTTGCTGACCCGATAATATTTCTGCGCCATAATCCCTGCAAAACCAAAGACACTTCGTTTCTTCCGGGGGAGCCTTTTGGGAATCTTATAGTCCTGTATTTGGCGAATGGCGGCAATAGGCTCTACCTTGGTTGCCCTCCGGGCAGGGAGAGAAGCGGATAGAAGGGTGGTGAGAATGGTAACCAGAGCGGCACAGACAAAAGCAGGGAGGGAAGGGACTGCCCGCAGCATAACAGAGCCGTCCGTGATTCCATACAGGATTCCCTGAAGCATATTCCGGAGGAAATACAGGGTTACGGCAATGCCGCCGTAGCCAAATAAAAGCCCCAATGGGATACCCATGGCAGACAATGCCAGCGCTTCAAAATAAACGCTTCTTCTAAGCTGCCTCTTGGTAGCACCTATAGAGGACAAAAGCCCAAACTGCTTGGTGCGTTCGGAAACGGAGATGGAAAAGGCATTGTAGATCAGGCTAACCGAACCCACCATGATAATACCAATGAGTACGGCGCAAATGGCATAGAGAAAACTGTTGTAGTTGGTATACTTGGATGCACCGTATAAAGCCAGCAGCTCCCCGTTGAGAGAACATTCTGTGTCAGAATGACGGGCGAGGAGGGTATAGACTTCCTTTGCCGGGCGGGTTTTACAGTAGACACGGTGCCAAATAGGGGCGTCCGTGCCGTCTGCATAAGTGAAAAGGTGACCCCGAAACAAATTGTGGTCATCCAGATAGTTAAAATCCTTGCCGATGCCTACAATGGTATAGCTTTTGGTAAAAGCCTGGTCGCCTTGGGGGATGTCAACCTGATTTTCACCGTCCAAGGGTTCATAGTTTGTTTTGACATCCAATGTAAGCGTATCGCCCAAATTACAGGGCCTTCCCGCTTCCTGCAAATAATGATAGCTGTTGCGGCTGATAACAATTTCACCGCTGTTTTCCGGCAGTCGACCTTCCTCCAGATGGATGCTTGCCATGTCGAAAAAGAGGTCGTCACCGCCTGCGAGGATATAGTTTACTGCGCTGGTATATTCCTCGCTTACAGGCACCCGGAAGTCGGTATAGCCCAAAATCTGCAAATCGCCGATTTGATTGACGGTTTCATCCTTACGCAATTCGTTTATGTGTTCTTCCGTCACATAATCAAAGCGGATAAAGTAGTTGCCGTTCTGCCAAGCCGTAGCATCCATGAGATATTGCAGAATGCTGACACCTAAAGTTGTCACAGCGGAAAACATGGCAGCGGAGAGAATGATGCCCGCAATGGTAACAAGAGTACGCACCTTATTTTTCCACATGGCTTTCCATGTGACTTTGCTGAGAATATTCATCGGATCACCTCATCCCGGACGATATGTCCATCCTCAATGGCAATGATGCGATCAGCCTGCAGGGCGATATTTTCATCGTGGGTAATGACAATCAGAGTTTGTCCGCATTCTTTGTTGCTGAGCTTCAGAAGCTCTACAATTTCCTGAGAGTTTTTGGTGTCCAGATTGCCCGTAGGCTCGTCAGCCAGAACGATTGCTGGGGAGTTCATGAGGGCTCTGCCAATGGACACTCTCTGCTGCTGTCCCCCGGAGAGTTGATTGGGAAGATGCTTTTCCCGGTCTTGTAGGCCAAGGGTGGCAAGAAGCTGTTCCAACCTGGCTTCGTTGACCTTTCTGCCATCTAACAGCACCGGCAATGTGATGTTTTCCGCTACATCGAGAACCGGAATCAGATTATAGAACTGATAAATCAGCCCCACCTGACGGCGGCGAAAAATAGCAAGCTGGTCTTCGTTTTGTTGAAACACATCCTGCCCCTCCAGAAAGACCTTGCCGGAGGTGGGGCGATCCACACCTCCTAAGATGTGCAGCAGGGTAGACTTTCCGGAACCGGAAGGCCCGATAATGGCAACAAATTGCCCTTTTTCCACAGAGAAAGAGATATCGTCCAAGGCGCGGACTTCATTTTCACCTTTTCCGTAGATTTTAGATAGATGTTCTACTCGTAAAATTTCCATAAAGATTACCTCCTTGACTGGTGTTAGTACCAGTATACAAAGTCAAGGTGACGGGGAAGTGACTGTAAAGTGAGAGAACTGTCACATAAGCTGTGACAGGCATCGATTTTGGCCTGCGTTTTGTCTTCGGGGCAGACTGGTGGGAGGATATCGCAAAATTCCAATTTGGCGGTGATATTGATTCGGTGATCGTAGGGACACCCGTCCCCGGGTGTCTGCCAAACCAAAATTTACAAACACAATAAAGCCCACATTATATAACCTGCTTATAGAATTTTATGACAAATTTTGCTCCGGATTTTCCATTCATGGCTTGCACTGTGCCATTTTGAGCCGTAATGATGGTGCGTGCCAGAGCCAGGCCGATGCCATAGCCGGTCTCTGATGCATTGCCCCCTTTGTAAAACCGCTCAAACAAATGGGGAATATCCTGTGGCACAAAGCCGGAACCGGTGTCCTCCACGGTAATTTGGGTGTACAGGGCATTTTCCACTGCGGAAATGATAATGGTGCCGCCGTTGGGCGTGTGCTCCATACAGTTTTTCAGAATATTCCCCAGAGCTTCAGCACTCCACACCAGATCCCCCTGAAAGGCTTCCAGGTCACAATGCGCCACCAGCCTTTGTCCTCTAAGCTCCATGGGAATCAGCAGGGGTTCTGATGCCTGGTGTATTAGTTCATTGACAGAAATGGTGTTTTTGCCCAGCTTGACTGTGCCTGCATCCAGCTTGCTCAGCTTCAACAGGGATTCTACCAACCAGTCGGTGCGGGCGAGAAGTCCCTGCAATTCCCGGGCCAGCTCGATACGCCTTTTGTTCGGGAGATTTTTCTCCTGAAGCATGGTGGCTGTCAGATTTATGGCGGTTAAAGGGGTGCGGAGCTGGTGAGATATATCTGCCAGAGAATTGGCTAAACGAATTCTGTCAGCTTTTGTTGCCTCTGCGCTTTCTACCAGGCGCAGAGTGATTTTTTGTATGTGGTTTGCAAGGATGGAAAGCTCACCCTCGTTGTACTCCCTTATGGGTAAGGGTATACCCCCTGTTAAAAGGGCATCCAGGTCTTTGTTTAGCTTTTGCAGCTTGGTATAACGGTAGTGTTCCGTAAAGCCAAAGGCTAGGCACACAGCTGCACAGAATACAAGCACCAGACTGCCACAGACAGGGGAGTGGATAAAGCCTATCACAGTCAAAACTGTACCAAAAGCGGAAAGGAGCAGCATAGCCCTGCGGAATTCTTTGTTGTAAAACAGCATATCATCCCTCCAGCCGATAGCCCATGCCCCGAACTGTGAGAATAAACCTTGGGTTCTGGGGATCCGGCTCGATTTTCTCTCTAAGCCGCTTGATATAGACCGTCAGGGTGTTGTCTTCCACAAAATCACCGGAGCTGTCCCAAATCTCATCCAGCAGCCGCTCCCGACTTAAAACCTGACCCCGATTTAACAAAAATACCAGAAGGAGTTTGTATTCCAGAGCAGAAAGAAACAGGTCATGTCCATTCCGGGACACGCTTCCTTTCTCCGTATCAACCAACAGATCCCCCAGAGCGACTACGCTTTGCCGTCTTCCGGCTCTTCGGAGTACACTGCGGATCCGGGAAACCAGCTCTCTGGGACGAAAGGGCTTGGCTACATAGTCATCTGCCCCCATATCAAGCCCTGTGACAACGCTGTATTCATCCCCGGATGCAGTGAGAAAGATCACTGGGATACCCAGCTCCTTGGCTCTTTTGCACACAGCGAAGCCGTTACCCTCTGCAAGAGAAATGTCCACCAGTGTAAGGTGGGGGCAATCTTCTTCCATGGCCTCTATGGCAAGACTCTGCCCGGTGACAGAGGATACATCAAAATTTTCTTCCCGCAAGTAGAGGGAAAGCATGCGAATCAAAGTGGGGTCATCTTCAACCAGAAGTATTCGTTCCATGGGCGCACCTCCTCACCCTTATCATATCATTTTTGCTACCATAATACTATTACAGATTCGTCACTTTGGGGCAGAATCCATGAAAAAGCACCCTTCCTAATCCCGGAAGGGTGCGCAATACATATGGCTGCTGATTAAACATTAAACAGGAAGTTGACGATGTCGCCGTCCTTCATCACATATTCCTTGCCCTCGCTGCGGAACTTGCCTTGTGCCTTGGCATTTGCCATGGTGCCAAGGGTCTTCAAATCCTCAAAGGCAACCACTTCGGCCCGGATAAAGCCACGCTCGATATCACTGTGGATCTTACCTGCGGCACGGGGAGCCTTGGTGCCCTTGGTGATGGTCCAGGCACGGACTTCGCCCTCGCCGCCGGTGAGGAAGGAAATATAGCCCAGAAGGTCATAGCTGGTATGGATCAGACGGTCTAAGCCTCTCTGGGTCAGACCCAGCTCTTCCATGAACATGGAAGCATCTTCGTCATCCATTTCCGCAATTTCTTCTTCAAATTTTGCGGCAACAGGAAGAACCGCCGCGCCCTGCTCGGCTGCCAGAGCAGCCAGAGCCTTATAATTGGGGTTGTTCTCGTAGTCAGCCATGCCGTCCTCGTCCAGATTGGCAACATAGATCACAGGCTTAATGCTGAGAAGTCCACCGTCTGCCAGAATGTCCTTGTCTTCTTCGGTAAATTCAAAGGTGGAGGCGTTCTTGCCTTCTTCCAGATGGGCAAGGAGAGCCTGGCACATTTCCATTTCCCGCTTGGCCTTCTTGTCGCCGCCCTTGGCGTTCTTGGTGGCCTTGTCCAGTCTGCGCTCAACCACTTCCATATCAGCCAGAATCAGTTCCAGAGAAAGAGACTCTGCATCCCGAACGGCATCGGCCTTCTCTGTGAAAATATCCTCGTTTTCGAAGCAACGGACGATATGAACCAGAGCATCCACCAGACGGATGGTTTGCAAATAGGCGTTTCCTCTGCCGCTGCCCTTTTTGATGCCCACAACGTCCACAAAATCAATGGTGGCAGGGGTGGTCTTTTTGGGATGGTAGTATTCCGTCAGCCAGTCCAGTCTGGTGTCGGGCACCTTGGCATGACCCATATTGGGCTTTGCGGCGGCGTTGGAATAGATGCCGGTCTCTACCTTGGAGCCGGTCAGTGCATTAAACAATGTGGATTTGCCTACATTGGGAAGACCTACGATACCAAGTTTCATATATGTTCATTCTCCTTCGTTGTTCATTTGAAAATAATAGGTGTGGGTGCTATGTAACCGCACAGTTTTATACTTGGTATTATACCATATGAATCAGATTTCCACAAGGATTTCTTGAAAAAACTTGCAGCTTCCTGCCATGATGGGTGAAATCCCTTTATGTATAAATAATTTTACAGCTGAAACCCATAATAGAGAACGAGTCATAAGAAAACCCCTCAAGGCAGCCCGTGGAAGTCATGCAACTGGCAGACTTCCCTTGAGCCAATAGGCTCAAATACGGGCATACCCCAAGGGGTGGCACGACCGCCGGTATGCCCGGCGGCTATCATTATTTTTGAAGCAATCGTTCGATCTGTGCGACCTGCGCTTCGATCTGTGCTTCTGTAATGGGGATCAGCCCTGCATGGCGGGACATTCCCTCCATCAGCCACAGAATATGCATGGCAGTATCTTCGGCGGAGGAGCAGTGAAAAACACCTGCTTCATTACCGCTAAGGATCAACCGGGTCAAAATGCGGACAGAGTCTTCCGCCCGTTTCGCCAGAGCCTGCCGACCCTTTTCACTGTTGGCTGCAAATTCCGGTACTGCTACATCAAAGCTATGGGAGGGGCGGCTCAGCGTGTTCATACGCGCCCGGAGAAATCCTCGTAAAATATGATCTGCCCGCACCTGATCAGCCAATGCACGCTCCAGGGATGCCACTGCATTTTCCTGTTCAAGGCGGATGATCTCCAAAAAGATCTCTTCCGTGGAAGAAAAGTGCCGATATAAGCCGCCACGGGAAAAACCGGACACCTGGGAAATATCCTGCATGGTCACAGCACAGTATCCCTTTTGGCTGAAGAGGCCATGGGCACAATCCATGATCCGTGCCCGTGCATTTTCGCCCTTAACCCCCATAAATGCGCCTCCTGTCAACAAAAATCTGTCGACAGTATATCACATTTTTGCTTTGGATTCAATACGCTCCATTTCTTTGACGGTGTCAAGTTTGTAGTGTTACAAATGATGTAAGGCTCACCGTTACGCCACGCGCCGCAGACCCCCTTGTCATTCTGTTTCATAACATCCTTTAAGGGCAATCTGCAACTTTGCAATAAAGTCAGGACGACTATGTGCATATTTTGCTTCACGGATGTTTGCATCAATACTTGTGCCGCTTCGCTCAAGTTGATTAGACAAGGAATAGTGTCATTTGATGCCATTGTCATCTCTTTATAAGGATTATATCACAATCTTCTTTGGCTTTCAATGAAATCGCGCAAGGCGCGATGAAATCCGTACAAGCACGGATGAAATCTGCTTCGCAGATGAAACAAATTAAATCCGTCCTTCTCCCGACGAAGTCGGATTTCATCACGAAGTGATTTCATCCTGCGAAGGTGGGATTTATCCCGTCCGAAGGACAGATTTAGTTGAAAAGAAACGCCTTTTGTCCGGTAGACAAAAGGTGTTTCTTTTCTGAAGACTAACCCTAATTTTAATACAAATGCACCCCCATTTGAGGTTAGGGGGTGCAAAGTCATTTTAGGGGGTGCAGTTTCAGGTCAAGGGGGTGCAACCGCACTTAATCACCCATCGGTTTAAAAACTGGCGCTCCATTTTCGACAACTACTGAGCCAATAACACCCGTTGCAGTATAAGACAAATCTGCAAGGTTATTGCCGTTGACTTCTATGTTTGCGCTGTAGACTTGATAATAAATAGGAAGGTCTTGGGGATCTTTTGAAGAAAACGAGGGTGAAGCAGTCGCTACAAACAGATCTACAGAAGGGTTGTCGGTAGTTGAAGTATCATAAACAACAAGGGATTCCTTTGTGGTCGTATTAAAAACGGAAATTATAGAACGGTGTAATCCCGAACCCCATGAAGAAGCAACCAATAAATCGAGATTTCCATCTTCGTCATAATCCCAAGGTACAGCATTTACAAAGCCATAGCCACCAAAGGACTCGCAAATGGAATATACCTCACCATCAATTAATGCGAGAGAGATACAGGAATCGCTAAACTTAAAAATCTTAATATCTGTCTGTTCGGCAACTGAAAGTGGAGTGACATTGTAGCAATGTTCCTTATCAAGCGTCATTCCAGTAGACAAACCACCTAATTCCACCTCACCAATAATGGACATAAATTCATCTACGGAATCCTTAGTGCATGATGTAGTCATAGAGTCGACACTGTTTTTGTTTTTATCTGAATTATCGGTGTTTGCATGACAAGCCGTCAAAGAAATCAATACAATTCCGGTTAGAAGCAAGCAGAATAGGCGTTTCATTGCAGATAACCTCCTAAACAATCTATAACTAAA
Organism: Faecousia sp.; assembly: GCA_045632785.1. Classification (GTDB taxonomy): domain Bacteria; phylum Bacillota; class Clostridia; order Oscillospirales; family Oscillospiraceae; genus Faecousia. The sequence goes on along the minus strand of JAZQXK010000016.1, from coordinate 34,335 downwards.
ATATAACATACAAATATGAACATTTCAATATTTTAACGATTATCGGCTACATTTTAACGATTGCCTCTATAAATCAACGATTATGGTTATAATTTAACGATTAGCTGTGTTTTAACGATTTGAAATGGAATTAAATTGTCATTTTAGAGATTTCTCTCCCAAAAAGTTCTCTAAATACTGATTTTGGGTATAAAATAACCGTCATTCCGTGTATCTGAATGACGGTTATTCTTTGGTGCGGGCATGGGGACTTGAACCCCAACGCATCACTGCACAGGAACCTAAATCCTGCATGTCTGCCAATTCCATCATGCCCGCATATTCAGTTAAGCGCTTTGCATCCAGATGGCGAACATATCTTTTCCGGCAGTTGGCCTCGCTGTCCCACAAAGAGTACTCTTTCCCTTGGGATTTTGTGGCAAATATATGGGCATCTTCCGGATCATCTGAAAGCCTCGCTTATCATACCACAAAAGGCGGAGCTTTGTCAACAGGTGCATTTCCCGCAGACGAATTCAAGCTTGGGCCCCAATGTGCACATCAGATTTGGCAGCTATAAAAGGGGAATGGTGGCTTCCCAGGGGGAAACCACCATGGAATGACACTGTAAAAATTATTCTGCTACTGTTCCGAAGAATACCCGGTCGAAAAAGTCCTTTGTGGTCTCCTCGCCAAGGGCGCTCTTGAACACATCTGTGGAGATGCCACCCTTTTCAATCAGGCCATCGGTATAGTCTACGGTGATCTCCAGCTTTTCTGCACGTTCCTCTTCCGTCAGCTCGGGGAGTGTCTTGGCATGCTCAAAATAGACCTCCAGACAGTCTGTCAGCAGATTCGTCAGGTCCATATCTTCCGCAGAGCTGCCATTTTTGTATGCGGTGACAGTGAGCAGGGGGGCATACCAGGCCGGAGTGGTTTCTGCATTTTCCAGATGGTCATATTTCCCGATGGCTGCACTCAGATCCGTCAGCAGGGCGTTGTATGTCTCATCCTTCTGTGCTACCACATCATAAAATTCCATATATGCGGTACGATTTCCCAGAATGTACATATAATCGGTAGAAAGCAGGGGCAGGTTCCGGTCACGGGGCGTAATCACAAAGGTGGACATCTGCATGACACCCATATTCACCTTCATAACAGAAAGATTGCCGATGTCTTCGATCTCGTACTGCTCCACATCGAATTTCATCAGTCCGTAGAGCGTCAGATCCTCGTACTCGCCGGGATCCACAGGGGTGATCGTGTAATGGCTGCGAAGCTCCTCCATTGCGGCATCCACGCACTTGTTCATGGCCTTCACATTTTTTGCGGCGATTACCCCAATGACGATGGCCAGAATGACAATCACAGCCAGCAGTCCCAGCAGGATACGCCCCAGGATTTTCCTCCATTTAGCAGGCTTCTTTTTCTTATCTTCCATACGGACACCTCCAGTTATTTATGGTACTTTCATTTTACTCAAAAAAGCTTCAAAGTCAATAGGAGTATTGCGGGAAGATGCACCACCCGCTCCGACGTTTGGGAAATCCCCAAAAACCCCACTTGACAATTTTCCCCGCATCATTATAATAGTATCATACTAAAATGCAGATCCCTTTGCTGTTACAGGAGGATATTATGGAAAAAATCATTTTGACCGGCGACCGCCCCACCGGTAAGCTTCATCTGGGACACTATGTAGGCTCTCTCAAGCGCCGTGTGGAACTGCAAAACTCCGGGGCATATGACAAGATTTTTATTATGATCGCCGATGCCCAGGCTTTGACCGACAATGCCGACAACCCGGAAAAGATCCGTCAGAATATTATCGAAGTGGCTCTGGACTATCTCTCCTGCGGCCTCGACCCCCAGAAGTCCACCCTGTTTATCCAGTCCCAGCTTCCTGAACTGACAGAGCTGAGCTTCTACTATATGAATCTGGTCACGGTTTCCCGGCTGCAGCGGAATCCTACCGTAAAGGCAGAGATCCAGATGCGGAACTTTGAAACCAGCATTCCCGTAGGCTTCTTCACCTACCCCATCAGTCAGGCTGCGGACATTACCGCCTTCCGGGCCACCACCGTTCCCGTAGGCGAAGACCAGCTTCCCATGATCGAGCAGACCAGAGAGATCGTTCGCCGGTTTAATATGACCTACGGCGATACCCTGGTAGAGCCGGATGCCCTGATTCCCCAGAACGAGGTCTGCTGCCGCCTGCCCGGCACCGACGGCAAGGCCAAGATGAGCAAGTCTTTGGGTAACTGCATTTACCTCTCCGATTCCGAAACCGAGGTAAAGCAGAAGGTTATGAGTATGTTCACCGACCCCAACCACCTGAAGGTGTCCGACCCCGGCAGCTTAGAGGGCAATGCCGTGTTTACCTATCTGGATGCCTTTGCCAAGGACGAGCATTTTGCCGAGTTCCTGCCTGAGTATGCCTGCCTGGATGAGCTGAAGGCGCACTACCAGAGAGGCGGCCTGGGTGATGTGAAGGTCAAGAAGCTGCTGAATAACATTTTGCAGGCAGAACTCTCCCCCATTCGGGAAGCCAGAGCCATGTGGCAGAAGGACATTCCCGGGGTCTATGAGATCCTCCGCAAGGGAAGCCAGGTGGCGCAGGAGGAAGCTGCCAAGACACTGGCCGATGTAAAGCGGGCTATGCGCATCAATTATTTTGAAGACGGCGCCCTGATCCAGTCCCATGTAGAGCGGTACAGCAAGTAAAGAATCTTCGCCCACACAGTTGCTTTGGCTTCTGTGTGGGTTTTTCTTGTGACCGGGGCAAGCCAAGCTTTTCCTCCCCCTTTTCCCTTGACCGACAATCTCCCCTGTGGTACTATAAGATCAAGACAACCTCTCAGAAAGGCGGTGTTTTTATTGAAGCATCGGAAAAAGCTTTTAAGCTATCTGTTTGTTTTGGGCGTATCCTTCATCGTGGCCCTGAACTATGAAATGTTCATCTTCCCCAACAACTTTGCCCCCGCCGGGCTGGGCGGTCTTTGCACCATGATCCAGTACATTTTCGGCCTGCGGGTGAGTTTGCTGAACCTGTTTCTCAATGTTCCTTTGGCCATTTTGGTGTATATAAAGGTGAGTAAGCCTATGGCAGTGCGCTCTATGGTCTTCACTCTGGGTTTCTCCGCCGCCCTTTCCATTTTCGACCATCTGCCTCTGGATGCCTTTGCCTACGCAACGGACAATGGCACCAGTACCATCTTAGGCCCCATTGTGGCAGCTCTGATCAATGGCTTCTGCTGCGCCCTGGTCATGCGGGCCGGATCTTATACCGGGGGCATGGACTATGTGGCTGCCCTGATTCGGGCGAAAAAGCCGGAAATGAACTTCTACAAGGTCACCTTCACCATTAACTGCTGCATCGCCTGCGTTTCCTACTTTGTCTACGGCCACGAGATCGAGCCGGTTCTGCTGTGCATTCTGTTCAGCTATCTGTCCAGCTCCGTTTCCGACCGCATTTTGAAATCCGGCAAGGCTGCCATTAAGTTTGAGATCGTTACTGACCGCCCGGATGATCTGGCGCAGGAGCTTATTGAAAAGCTCCACCATTCCGTCACCCTTTTGAAAGGTCAGGGAATGTACTCCGGCAAAAATGTGTCCGTCCTCATGTGCATCATCAACCGCACCCAGATCGTAGAGTTGGAAAACATCATTGAAAGCTATCCCGGCACTTTCGCCTATTTGTGCCCGGTGAATAAGGTGGTGGGCAACTTCCTGCAGATCAACAAAAAAGGGCAGGAGGAGAAGCCCCTGCTGGATGACGGCTCTGAAGGCACGCTGTAAATCCCCCAAAATGTGAAGCATCCCCGGAGGACAATCTCCGGGGATCTTGTTTCGACTCTATTTTCTTCTTGCGGTCATGCGCTCTGCCTTGCCCAGAAGCACATCCGTCATCAAAAACACGCCAACACCCAGAAGCCAGGTAAGCCCCAAAAGCCACCAGCCCTCAGACAGGCTGTCCTGCAAGACCTGTTCCAGGCCCAGAAGCAGGATCACCAGCCCCAGCATCAGGGCAACCGCCACATGGAAAACCAGGAGCTTTACCCCCAGGCGCAGAAGTTTTCCGGGAAGGCGCTGAATACTCTTTCGCAAAATGGGATAATGCCCCAAACACAAAAAGAGCAAAGAACTTTCTAAATTGGGGCACAGCAGAAAGCTCAGCACCGCCACAGCCCCGAACCACGCCCACGCAATGCGCTTGCCGCAGGCTTCCAGCACCGGAAGCAGGAGCAAGGCTGACAGCACCGGGCTGCAATAGGCCGCCAGAGGAATCACGCCCCCCAGCACCATAAACACCACAGCCAGCGCCGCCAAGATCCCGCAAAGGGCCATTTGCTTCGACTTTTTCATGGCTTACCGGCGGTCTTTCAGCATGGCATACTTAATATCCCACAGCTTTTGGGAAAGATCCACGTAGTAGGTATGGGGATTTTCAAAACGCTTGACCTCGTCCCACAGGGTATCTACCTGCTGGGCGCAGTAGGTGCGGATTTCTTCCAAAGTGGGCAGCTCATAGATCCGCTTACCACTCTTGAAAATAGGCACTTGCATTTCCTTGGCGGTAAAATCGTAAACCGTCTTGGTCTTCCAGGTGGCCTCCGGGTCAAAAATGACCATATCCTGAGAATCGTCTACAGTTTCGTCATAGATGCAAAGGTAGTCCGCAATAGCTTTGCCGGTGTCGTTGCCGAAGAAGCGGTAGAACTTCTTGAAATGGGGGTTGGTAATCTTGCCCACATTCTCGGAAATCTTGATCTTGGGAAGGATACTGCCATCCTCGGCCTCCACAGCCGCCAGCTTGTAAACACCGCCGAACACCGGCTCAGAGCGGGCAGTGATCAGCCGCTCGCCTACGCCAAATATGTCGATGCAAGCCCCCTGCCGCAGAAGCTCCTGAATGATATATTCATCCAGAGAGTTGGACACGGAGATCTGGCACTCTGTCCAGCCCGCCTCGTCCAGCATCTTTCTTGCCTGCCGGCTGAGATAGGCCATATCGCCGGAATCCAGACGAATACCGCACTTGGTAATGCCCAGAGGCTTTAAGACCTCATTAAAGGCACGGATGGCGTTGGGTACGCCGGATTGCAGGGTATTGTAGGTATCTACCAGAAGGGTCGCATTGTTGGGGTAGAGCTTGCAGTAGGTGGTAAAGGCTTCCAGCTCGGTGTCGAACATCTGTACCCAGGCATGGGCCATGGTGCCGCCGGCCTTGACGCCGTAAAGCTGATCGGAAATGGTACAGGCGGTGCCGTGACAGCCGCCAATGTAGGCAGCTCTTGCGCCTAAGATAGCTGCATCAGGCCCTTGTGCCCGGCGAGAGCCAAATTCCAGCACGGTTCTGCCATCGGCCGCCCGAATCACCCGGTTGGCCTTGGTGGCAATGAGGCTCTGATGGTTGATGGCAAGAAGCAGGAAGGTCTCAATGAGCTGGGCTTCAATGGCCGGGGCGCGGACGGTAATAATAGGCTCCTGAGGGAAGATGGGAGTGCCTTCCGGAACGGCCCACATATCCCCGGTGAAGCGGAAATTCCGCAGATACTCCAAAAATTCCTCGGAGAACAGGTTTCTTCCCCGGAGGTAGGCAATGTCGTCCTCATCAAAGTGCAGAGCCTCGATGTAGTGGACGATCTCTTCCAGACCTGCCGCAATGGCGAAGCCGCCCTTGTCGGGGCACTTGCGGAAAAATACATCAAAATAGCAAATGCGGTCTTTCATGCCGTTTTCAAAATAGCCGTTGCCCATGGTCAGCTCATAAAAGTCGCAGAGCATGGTCAGATTCAGCTTCTGGGGAGTATCCATAAAGGGCACCTCTCTCTTTGATATTTGCATCCATTATAAGCCTCCAGCAGCAAAATAGCAAGAGGCAGATTATGTCCTATACAGCAAAACCACCGACTTACCAAAGCCGGTGGTTTTTGGCCTGTATTATTCTTCCGGTTCGATCTTGCCTGCCTTGATGCGATAGCGCAGGTCGCAGCTCTGGGCGATGTAGTTGTCATGGGTGACGACGATCACTGTTTTTCCGTGGGTGTGGGCCAGCTCTTTCAGAAGATTCAGCACGCCGTCGGCATTTTCTTCGTCCAAATTTCCTGTGGGCTCGTCTGCGGCGATCACATTGGCACTGGAACACAGACACCGGGCAATGGCAACTCTCTGCTGCTCGCCGCCGGAAAGCTTGCCGGGAAGCCGCCCGTAGTGTTCTTCTCCCAACCCCACCAGGCGCAGGCTTTCCTTGGCCTTTTCCATGGCTTCCTTCTTGGGAACACCTGCCAATGCCATGGGATACAGCACATTTTCCAGTGCCGTCCGGGTGGGGAACAGCAAATAGGACTGGGCAATGGTAGCCGCTTCCTTCCTTCGGTAGCTGTCCAGCATTTTTTTGGTCAAGGGTTTTCCGTTATAGAGAATCTCTCCTTCACTGGGCACATCCAACCCGGAAAGCAGATACATCAGAGTACTTTTGCCCGCGCCGGAGCGGCCGCAGATGGCGCACAGCTTTCCCTCCGGGAAGACCGCGTCCACGCCCTTGAGTACGTCCTTTTTTGTACCCGGATAGCGGTAATGCACATTTTTCAAAATCAACTCTGCCATAACTCAACCCTCCCCGGCTTGATACAGTTTTACAAGATTTTTCAGGCTGAAGTAGGCCAGGGGGATGAACGCTGCCCCAAGGCACAGCCCATTCATAAGAAGCAAATATTTTCCTGCCGCTCCCAACCACTGAGCCCCTGCCAGCAGGTACACACCCACTGCAGACAGCCCGGAGCAGAGTGCTAAATGCAGCACCACGCTGCAAAGAAGTCTTGCCAGAATGCCCAGCCGCTTTTCGCCCCACATCAGCCGCAGGAAGATCTCCCGCCGGTAAGAAAGCCCAAGCAAAAGAGCAACTACAGCCGCCGCAGCGCACAGAAGCACAGCTAAGGGCATGACCAAAAGCTCCTGAATGGCGATTTTCCGCTCCAGAGGCCGCACCGCCGAGGTCAGGGCCTTGGCATTGACACCTACGGAATATCTCTGAGGCTTGCCGATCAGGTCTTCTACCTTTTCTTTCACTTCCTCGTGCTGCCGGTTGTAGGCCGGGTCAAGACGGAAGACAAACTGCCGGTAGAAGCAGTCATACATCATTTCCGAATAGCAGATCAGATGGGGCAGGCTGACATCTGTGAGATACACCCGCTCCGGCACGATCATGCCATACCAGTCTAGGTTATAGGAATGATTGACATAGGTTCCGATTACATGGAAGGTGATTCCCGGAGCATCGGCTCTGTCACTCCAGGTATGGGCAGGTATGGGGGCAACAATCATCTCCTGCCCCCCTTCCAGTTCCAGATTTTTAAGCAAGGTTTCCTCTACAATGCAGGGGATGTTGTAGGGGTCAAAGTCCGCAAAATTCTCTTTCCCGTAGTCCTCAAAGAATTGAATGGCAAGGAGGTTTTCCTGGGCAAAGAAATCTGTATTTGCAGTGCCTACGATGTCGATGGTGGGCTGCTCTGTTTCCGGCTGACGGATATAGCCGCTGCAGCGGATCATGCCGTAGGTTTCCACAACCTCATCCATCTGCCCGATGAGCTCGCCCTTGTGAAGACCCAGAGCCAGCTCATTTCCTGATTGCTCACCGGGCAGGATCTGGAACATAATACGGGTGTTGTCGTAAAGTACCTGCACCTGCTGCTTGCCGTCTGCAATGCCCTTTTGGAACATGGTCATAAACAGGACACCGAACACCAGAAGCCCCAGTAAGATGGAAGGCAAAACAGGCCGCCTTATGATATGCTTCATGGTTTTGCCTCCCTCCTTAAATCATTCTCAAAATGCCTTTTCGCTCACTGCGGCGAATTAAGATAAGCATGAATACCGCTGCCACCAGCAGAATCACTGCCGCCCCTGCCAAAAGCAGAACCAAGGTCTGCATATCCGTGGGCATGACGATAGCCGCCGCCTCCTGGGTCTTGCCCTTCATCCATTTTATGTAAACCAGCCAGGTGACACCCACGGAAACGATCACACCGGGGATGCCGGAGAGCCGGAAGCCACCGAAGTATACCTTCCGCGCCTCTCGCTTATAGGCGCCCAGGAGTCTGCACAGGCCGTACTCCTGCCTGTAGTGATGGAAGATCAGGCCACCGAAAGACAGTGCCGCCGCCAGGAAGCACAGCCCGGCGCAAATGGCGGTGAGAATCAGACGATCTCGCATGGCGTAGAAGGAATCTGCCACATCCTCCCAGCCGTTGTCCACCACCATGAGAGCGTGATTCCGCTCCCCCAGGTAGCTTTCCGTTTCTGCCATAAAGACATCGAAGCCGTCACCGGGGACACGGAAGGAAACCTTGTAGGGTCGGTTCACAATTTCTCTGGGCTGCTCCTGCTCCGGGATGAATACATCGTTGACGGAGCAATAGAATGGGTCGTTGGTATCCCTTCCCAACTGGTGATAAATGCCTACGATCTCATATTCCTCTGCCGGGGCATAGTTCAAAAGGGCTTCCTCCTCCATGGGGAAGCCGCTTTCCCAGCCGGCATTCTCATAGGAATTGGGGATGGTATAGCAGCCGTCTGCCACAGAGAGGGACACCTTATCTCCAATGGTCAGGCGGTTGCGAAGCATAAGCCCCTGACTGACCACGCAGACCTTTTGCCCCTTGTCAGCCTCTACCAGGCTTCTCCCATAGGCCATATAGATCTTGCCCTTGGCCATATAGGGAAGCTGCGCCATGTCGGACACATACCGCACAGTGACAGCACCGTTCAGCTTTTCGTAGGCTCTGTACAGGTCGAGGATGCCTCTTTGCTCCATCTGCTCCAGGATGTAGGCTTCGGATTCCTCCGGGGTCAGCTCCCTGGGGATTTCCAGGATGGCATTTTGTTGCAGAATGCTTGCCTGCTCACCCGTCCTTTGCGTATCAAGCATATATTCCCAGGCTCTGACAGAGCCAAGTTGCATTTCATCTGTGCGGACTGCGCTGTTGTGGATCACATAATCTCCAATGAGAAACACTCTGTCCCCCGGGGCATAGATTTTTTCATCACTCATGCGGCCAATGTTAATGACCATGCTGCCCCGCTTAATGAAGTCTGAGCCCCACTGCTTATCCAGCCGGACGGTCATTCTGCCAAGGTGGAGGGTTACCGCATCTTCCTCCTCCGGCTCGCTGCCGGGTTTGGGCGGTGCGGGCGGCATATCCTGAATCACTGTGCCCTCAATGAAAAAATGCTGTGCAAGACCGTCCATGGTCATCATGTAATCCGGGATGGTTGCCCAATTTTCGAGCTTGCCTGCCCGAACTTCCATTTTATGCACATTGGACACATAGTCCGAACTTTCCAGATGCTCCATGGCCTCCTGAGAAAGAGGCTGCAGCATGGGATTGACCCATTGCTCCCGGTTGCCGCCCAAATTCCCTTTGGGATAAGCCGCCACCACATAGGCATATTGATCCTGTGAGTTTTTTAAGAGCAAGCCGTCCAGAAGGGTTTGCAGTGAAAATATTAAGGTTACCGTAGCAGCCAGTATAAACAAAAGGGAATATAAAACCGGCTTGACCGGCTTTCTAAGCTGGTGGAGTTTCATGGCATTTCCCCCTGCGAAAGTGATGTATTATGATAATACAACATTTTTCTCCTGAATACAAGGGCTTTTCACCCTCCAAGTCAATATCCCCCGGGAAGCAGCTTTGCGCCGCCTTCCGGGGGATTATACAGCCTTAATTCTCTTTTTTCTTATCAAATTCCTGCCGCAGCTTCTCAAAGAACCGGGCAATTCTGGGCTGGCTGGCAGACTGGGTCTGCAGCTCTTCCAGCTTCCGGAACAGTTCCTTCTGCTCCTTGTTGAGTCTGGTGGGCGTTTCCACCACCACAGTTACAAGCTGATCGCCCCGGGACTTGCTGTGAATATAAGGAATACCTTTGCCCCTTAAACGGAAAGTGGTTCCCGTCTGCGTACCCTCGGGGACGGTGTAGCGCACCTTTCCATCCAGGGTGGGAACTTCCAGCTCTGCGCCCAGAGCCGCCTGGGTAAAGGTAATGGGCAGCTCACACAGCACATTGACACCCTCTCTGCGGAATAGAGAATGGGGCTTAATATTGATCTCAATGATCAGGTCACCGGCAGGGCCGCCGTTGCTGCCTGCACAGCCCTCTCCCCGGACACGGATGCTTCTGTCTTCATCCACACCGGCGGGAACACGGACATTGACCTTGGTGCTGTGGCGCACCTTGCCCTTGCCACGGCAGGCATTGCAGGGATCTTTGATGATCTGCCCCTTGCCGCCGCACTGGGGACAGGCCGCTGTAGACTGCATGGTCATGCCCATAATGGTCTGGGTGGTGCGTACTGTGCCTGTGCCACGGCAGTTGGAGCAGGTAGTGGGAGATGTACCCGGTGCCGCACCTGTGCCGGAGCATTTGGCGCAGTTTTCAATGCGGGAAACCGGCACTTCCTTTTCCGTACCGAAGGCAGCTTCCTCAAAGGTCAGATCCAGCCTTGCACCTACATCCTCGCCCTGACGGGGGGCATTGGGGTTTCTCCTGCGGCTTCCGCCGCCGAAAAGATCTCCAAAAATATCACCAAAGCCGCTAAACGCCCCACCAAAATCTCCAAAGCCACCAAAGCCGGCATTGGGATTAAAATTGGGATCTACGCCTGCAAAGCCATACTGATCGTAGCGGCTCTTTTTGGTTTCGTCAGACAGGACTTCGTAGGCCTCGCCTACTTCCTTGAACTTTGCCTCCGCTTCCTTATCTCCGGGGTTGCGGTCAGGATGGTATTGCATGGCCTTTTTGCGGTAGGCCTTTTTGATTTCCTCGGCACCAGCGGTCTTTTCTACCCCCAGCACCTCATAATAATCTCGTTTTGTTTCATTGCTCACGGTGCTTCACCTCGCAAAGCCTTATGTTACCCAAAAATGCACAATGCGGAGGGGCGGAAACCGCCCCTCCTATACGGTGCATCAGGAATTAGTCCTTCACTTCCTCGAAATCCGCATCTACATAGCCGTCGTCGCCGCCGGGGGCTGCGCCACCCTGCTGAGGGCCGGCCTGCTGATACAGCTTTTCGGACAGAGCATAGAATGCCTTCTGAGCCTCCTCGGTTGCGGCCTTGATGGCGGCAATGTCAGTGCCCTTGTTGGCTTCCTTCAGCTTTTCAATGGCAGCGATCACAGGAGCCTTCTCGCTCTCGGAGATCTTGTCGCCCAGGTCAGCCAGAGCCTTTTCGCTCTGATAGACAACCTGATCGGCATTGTTGTGGGTGTCTACTTCATCTCTGCGAGCCTTGTCTTCCTCGGCATACTGCTCGGCTTCCCGGACAGCCTTATCGATGTCGGCCTGGGAGAGGTTGGAAGAAGCGGTGATGGAGATCTTCTGCTCCTTGCCGGTGCCCAGATCCTTAGCGGATACATTGACGATGCCGTTGGCATCGATGTCGAAGGTAACTTCGATCTGGGGAACGCCACGGGGGGCGGGAGCGATGCCGGAGAGCTGGAAGCGGCCCAGAGTCTTGTTGTAAGCAGCCATTTCACGCTCACCCTGCAGGACATGGATCTCAACGGAGGTCTGTCCGTCAGCGGCGGTGGAGAAGATCTGGCTCTTCTTGGTGGGGATGGTGGTGTTGCGGTCGATCAGACGGGTGAACACCGCGCCCATGGTCTCAATACCCAGAGAAAGGGGGGTAACATCCAGCAGCAGAACGTCCTTAACCTCGCCGCCCAGAACGCCGCCCTGGATAGCTGCGCCAACAGCAACACACTCGTCGGGGTTGATGCCCTTGAAGCCTTCCTTGCCGGTGAGCTTCTTAACGGCTTCCTGTACAGCGGGGATTCTGGTGGAGCCGCCTACCAGCAGCACACGGTTGAGCTGGCTGGAGGTGAGGCCTGCATCCTGCATAGCCTGACGAACGGGAACCAGAGTGCGCTCAACCAGATCAGCAGTGATCTCATTGAATTTTGCACGGGTCAGGGTCACATCCAGATGCTTGATGCCACCCAGACCGCCTACCAGATAAGGCAGGCTGATGTTGGTGGTGGTCATGCCGGACAGCTCGATCTTGGCCTTTTCTGCGGCATCTCTCATGCGCTGCATGACGTTGAGCCGCTCGGCTGCATCGGGCAGCTTAGTCAGGTCGATGCCTTCGGCCTTCTTAAACTCGGCTACCATATAATCTACGATTCTCTGGTCGAAGTCGTCGCCGCCCAGGCGGGTGTCGCCGGCGGTAGCCAGAACCTCGATAACACCGTCACCGATGTCCAGAATGGACACGTCGAAGGTGCCGCCGCCCAGGTCATAAACCATGATCTTCTGCTCGCCTTCCTTGTCCAGACCGTAGGCCAGGGCAGCAGCGGTGGGCTCGTTGATAATGCGCTTGACTTCCAGACCGGCGATCTTGCCTGCATCCTTGGTAGCCTGACGCTGGGCATCGGAGAAGTAAGCGGGAACGGTAATAACAGCTTGGGAAACAGTCTGACCCAAATAGGCTTCGGCATCAGCCTTCAGCTTCTGCAGGATCATAGCGGAAACTTCCTGGGGAGTGAAGCCCTTGCCGTCGATGTTGACCTTGTAGTTTTCGCCCATGTGACGCTTGATAGAGGCCACAGTGCGCTCTGCGTTGGTCACAGCCATGCGCTTGGCAACCTGACCCACCATACGCTCGCCGTTCTTGAAGGAAACAACGGAAGGGGTAGTGCGGCTGCCTTCGGCATTGGCGATAACAACAGGCTCGCCGCCTTCCAGAACAGCAACACAGGAATTGGTTGTACCCAGATCGATACCAATAATCTTAGACATAATGAAATCCTCCTATATCAGTTAAAAATTTATACAATATTAGTTTGCCACCTGAACCATGGCGAAGCGGACAACCTTGTCCCCGATCTTAAAACCCTTCTGGAACACCTGACTGATGGCATTCTCTCCAAGGGTTTCATCTTCAATGTGCATAACAGCGTTGTGCAGATTGGGATCAAAAGCATCCCCCCGCTCACCGAACAGCTCAACACCCAAAAGGGTGAAGATCTTTTGCAGTTCGATCATAGTCAGCTCAACGCCCTTTTTGAAGGCCGCATCCTCTGTGGGCTGCTGCAAGGCTCTGTCCAGATTGTCATAAATGGGAAGCAGCTTGGAAAGGGCATCCGCCTTGCCGTTGGTGTAGCTGGCATCCTTTTCCTTCTGGCTGCGCTTGCGGAAGTTATCAAACTCAGCCGCCAGCCGCAAGTGGGCATCATGTTCGGCAGCAAGTTTTTCCTGCAAAGCATTTACTTCTTCCTCCAGGGCAGCCAGCTTGGCATTTTTGCCCTTGGGGGCTTTCTTTTCCTTGGGGGCAGCTTCCTGCTTTTCGGGAGTTTCTACGGTTTCTTCCGTCTTGACTTCTTTATCTTCCATGGCTTACGCCTCCTGTTTCTTTTCTTCTAGGGATTCTGTTCCTTCCGAGAGCCGTTTATGCTCCGGCTGAGAGAACATTTTGGAAAGATTTTCCGCGAAATAACTCAATCGGGCTGTGACCTTGGCATAGTCCATTCTGGTGGGGCCAACCACACCAATAAGACCCTGCATTCCGTCGCCAATGTCGAACTTGGTCATAACCACGGAGGTGTCCCGCAGCTCCTGGGCCACATTTTCAGGGCCAACCAGAATCTGGGTTTTTTCGCCGCCCATGACTGCCGGGAGATTGGAAATGGTTTCTTCATCCAGAGAGCTTAACACTTCCTCCGCTTTGTCCACATCCCGGTATTCCGGCAATCTTAAAAGTCTTGACTGACCCCGGAGGGCAACTTCACGGTCGGGTCTGCCCCGCAGCACCTGCACTGTGAAATCCACAACCACAGGCACCAGGCTGGCAGCCGCCCCGGTGTTCCGGGTGACACGCTCCATCAGTTCCGCAGTGAATTGCTCCGGAGGAATCCCGGTCATGCTGGCATTCAGCACCGCACTCAGAAGCTTCAAATCCGTTTCCGTTACGTTGAGGGGCAGCTTAATGAGCTTGTTTTTTACCTGCTCTGTGTCCGTCATAACAACCAGGATAAAGCTTCCTGCCTCTGCCATAAGGATCTCGAACCGCTTTACTGTTGAGCCTCCTGTACGGGCAGCCACAGTATAGGCCGGAAGATCGGTGGCCTGAGAAACCAGCTTTGCCACCTTGTCCAGCACCTTGTCGAACTCCTGCATTTTCATTTCCATGGAGGTCTTCAAGTCCATGGTTTCGTCCATGGTCAGCTTGTAGCCCTGCATCAGCTCGTCAATGTACAGCCGATAACCGGCGGGGGAAGGGATGCGCCCGGCAGAGGTGTGGGGCTGCTCCAAATAGCCCATGGCAGTGAGGTCTGCCATTTCGTTGCGGATGGTTGCGGAGGAATAGTTCATATCCGGCAGCTCCGCAATGGCCTTGGAGCCTACAGGCTCAGCCGTCTGCACATACAGGTCTACAATGCAACGCAGCACCTTTTTCTTTCGTTCAGTCAGTTCCACGGCTGATGCTCCCCCTTTCTTTTAGCACTCAATGCCCCTGAGTGCTAAATACAATATACTATCCCAAAGGGGTTTTGTCAAGAGCGCACTTGTGAATTTTTTATGAAATTCCGGAGTCGACTCACGAAAAAGCCCTATTTTTCCTGTCCCGCGTGCCAAAACCAACCACATCGCCCAAAAATCCCGGCATTGCAGCAAGCCCAGCCGCACAAGCTTATTGTAGCACTCTCTCCCTCTTTGTGACAAACCCCCGTTATTTTGCCCCCAACACGGCAAAAAGAAGCGGGAGTCCTCATACATAAGACTTTCCGCTTCTCTTGGATTTATTCGGTTAGATCTCTCTGCGGCCTTCCAAAGCCCTGAGAAGGGTCACTTCGTCCGCATACTCCAACTGGCTGCCCACCGGCACGCCATAGGCCAGACGGGTAACTTTGATCTCCATGGGCCGCAGCAGCCGGGAGAGATACATGGCTGTGGCTTCGCCCTCGGTATCCGGATTGGTGGCCATAATGACCTCCCGGATGCCGCCCTGGGCAACTCTGCCCAAAAGTTCCCGGATGCGAATATCGTCCGGGCCTACATGACCCAGAGGGGAGATTACACCATGGAGCACATGGTACACACCCTTATATTCTCTGGCCCGCTCTAAAGCCACCACGTCCCTGGGCTCTGCCACCACGCACACCAGGCCCTGATCTCTCCGGGAGTCAGCGCAAATGGGGCACAACTCCCGATCCGTAAGATTCTGGCAGCAGGGACAGGTCTTCACCTTCTCCCGGGCATCCAGAATGGCCTGGGCGAAGCTCTCCGCTTCCTCCCTGGGCAGGCTCAGCACATGAAAAGCCAACCGCTGTGCCGTCTTGCCGCCTACACCGGGCAAGCGGGCAAACTGTTCCGTCAGCCGCTCCAAGGCGGCAGGAAAATACTGCACCTTAGAACAGACCTCCCAGATTCAGGCCGCCGGTAAGCTTGCTCATGCTGGCATTGCTATCAGCTTCAGCAGTACGCAGAGCCTCATTGACTGCCGCCACTACCATATCCTGCAGCATTTCCACATCATCGGGATCTACTGCCTCCGGGTTGATCTCCAGAGCCACCAGCTCTTTGCCGCCGTTGACCGTAGCCTTGACCATGCCGCCGCCGGAGGTGGCAGTGTAGGTTCTGTTCTGGATCTCCTCCTGCATCCGCAGCATATCTTGCTGCATCTTCTGTGCCTGCTTGATCATTGCTGCCTGATTCATGCCGCCCATGGGCATTCCACGGAATCCACCTTTTGCCATGTTTCTATACTCCTTCTATGAATAGATTTCTTACTTAAATTTTACAACATCCTGATGCTGCTTGCCAAACTCTACCAAATCCCGGAATCTGCTGCTGGCCTTGGGCTTCAGTTCCAGATTCACCGGGATCGCCCGAATCTGCTCAGAGAGCATATTGGAAGCAATGCGGGCAATTTTATCCAGAATGGGCGCTTTGTTCACCGTATCATAGACGAATGTGGTGGCGCATTGCACCTCCAGCACCGACCGCTTCAGCACGCCATTGATGGCTGCCCCTTCTCCAGTTGCGAAGAAGCCTTGCTCCACCGGGTTCAGTTCCAGACGCAGCTTGCTCACCAAGTCTGTCCAGAAGCCCACCGGTGTTTCCGACACCGGGGCAGGAATTTCCTCCGGAGGCGCATCCTCGTCACCGGGCATAGGGGGGCGATCATCCCAGGGAAGCTCCTCGAGCTGGGGTTCTTCCTTGGGGGCTGCTTCCTTTTTCACTACTGTAACACCGGACGCGATGGCTTCCTCCACCCGACTGAGCCGGGCATTCATAGCCTCCGCATCCAGAGATAGCTGGCTCTGGCACAGCCGCAGCACGCAAACCTCGCCGTCCAGGCGGGTCTTTCCCCCACGGGTAAAGCCGGACATGGTATCCTGCAGCAATGTAATGATCCTGACCAGTTCCCCTGCGGAGAGCTTATCCCGCAGGGCTGCCGCCTCTGCCATTGTGCTGACACCGGAGAGCATGGAAAGCCCCGCCTTGGGAGCAGTCTTCAAAATCAGCAGATCTCTTGCCAGACAGCACAGCTCGTCCAGCAGCGCCCCCACATCTTTGCCTGCCACATAGAGCTTGTCATACAGGGACAGGGCAGCGGGAGCATTTTTCTCTGCCACATAATTCATCATTTGGGCGGCCTGCCTTGCGCCGGCCAGACCCAGACAGTCATAGACACTGTTCTCCGTCACCGGCCCAACAGCAGCAGAGGCGCACTGATCCAAAAGGCTCAGGCCGTCACGAAGGGCGCCGTCTGCCATGCGGCCCAAAACCATAGCCGCCGTGGGCTCCAGGTCAATGCCTTCCTGATAGGCGACAAACTGCAATCTCTCTGCCACATCCTCCGATGAGATCCTGCGGAAAGAGAACCGCTGACACCGGGACAAGATGGTAGCCGGTACTTTGTGCAGCTCTGTGGTAGCCAGAATGAAGATCAAATGCTCCGGGGGCTCTTCAATGATCTTTAATAGGGCATTGAAGGCGGCAATGGAGAGCATATGCACCTCGTCTACGATATACACCCTGTAACGCACAGAGGCCGGGGAGTAGATGGCATCGTCCCGAAGGTCACGGACATGATCTACGCCATTGTTGGAGGCTGCGTCGATTTCCAGCACATCCATGCAGCTTCCGTCGTCAATTCTGCGGCAGGCATCACAGCGGTTGCAGGGACTTCCGTCAATAGGCTCTAAGCAGTTGACCGCTTTGGACATGATCTTGGCACAGGTTGTCTTGCCTGTACCTCTGGAGCCGGTGAACAAGTAAGCATGGCTGAGCCTGCCTGTCTGCACCTGAGCCCGCAAAATCCGGGTGATGGCATCCTGACCCACCACTTCGTCAAAAGCCTGGGGGCGATATTTACGATATAATGCCTGATATGCCATAGAAACACCCCTAACTTCCCCAGCAGTAAACCTCTAAAACTGGTTTATAACGCACTGCGCCATGTGTTATTGCAGATGCATAAAGTTAAGCCGGCTCATAACAAGATCGCACACCCACATTTGAACCGCCGTAACGCCCGATACCCAGGCAGCCAGCTCGGAACCGGCAACCCCGCGGCACACGGACAGATCCGCTTAATGCTGCTTGGTTCCCCACCTGACATGGTTCACGGGAGCCCGTTGCGCGAGACCGATTCTTCAACACCGCTTACGCGGGCCAGACGACATTACAAACGATCCGGGTGTGGGGATTCATCCCCGCTATAGCGGATTGCGAGCTACAGGGCACCGCTAACTCCCCGACTAGTGCGACCTTGTTATAAGCCGGCCGCAAATAACAAGGATATTTGATTTTTAGAGAGGCAGGCAAAAATTAGCCCATCTTCTCCTCGATATAGTCTGCCAGCTCACCGAAGGTGGTGATCTTAGCGTCTTCCATATCCAGCTCGATGCCCAGCTTTTCCTCGAAATCCATGGTCATCTCTACGATATCCAGAGAGTCAACGCCCAGGGACTCAAAAGTAGTGTCGCGGGTGATCTCAGAAGCCTCAACTTCCAGCTGACGGGAAGCATATTCAACGATTTTTTCAAACATAGCCCATTCCTCCATGAGAGTATCTACCTATTCTTCTTCGGCGCACAACCGTAAGCCCATTGTATTACAACTTCGCCAATTTGTCAATAGGGCGAAAAAAGGCAGGCCTGTGCCGGATTTTTCAACAGTTGCCTCTCGAAGTGTTTTGTGGTATACTGTAGCTGTGGAGGTGATACTATGAAAACCCTGCTGCGTTATCCTCTTTTGTTGGTTCATGGACTGGGCTTCCGTGACGATATGACCCTGAGCTATTGGGGGCGCATCCCTCAGGCTCTGGAAGCCTTCGGCTGTCAGGTCTTTTTAAGCGGCCAGGACGGCGGCGGCAATGCCGAGCGCAACGGCGCTCAGGTAGCCCGCAGGATTAACGAGATTCTAAAACTCACCGGTGCG
Organism: Faecousia sp.; assembly: GCA_045632785.1. Lineage (GTDB taxonomy): Bacteria > Bacillota > Clostridia > Oscillospirales > Oscillospiraceae > Faecousia. The sequence goes on along the minus strand of JAZQXK010000016.1, from coordinate 15,906 downwards.
GAAAAAGTAAACATCATCGCCCATTCCAAAGGCGGGCTGGACAGCCGCTATGCCATTTCCTCTCTGAATATGGCAGACAAGGTAGCCTCCCTGACCACTTTGGCTACCCCTCACCACGGCTCTAAGTCTATTGACATGATCATGAAGCTGCCTGATCCCGTGATCCGCTTCGCCGGTGCCTGTGCCGACGGCTGGTTCCGGCTCATTGGCGATCAAGCTCCCAGTACCCATCAAATTCTCCGCTCCTTTACTACAGAGGAAGCCTCCCTGTTTAATGCCCAAAATCCGGATCGGGAGGGTGTTTTCTACCAAAGCTACGCCTTTGTTATGGACAAACCTCTGGCCGATCCCCTTTTGTGGCTGTCCAATATGGTGGTACAGCGCATTGAAGGCGAAAACGATGGCCTGCTTCCCCCGGATGCCGTAAAATGGGGCAACTTCCGTGGGGTCTATCGCAGCAGCCAGCGCAGAGGAATTTCCCATCTGGATCAGATCGACCTGCGCAGAAGACCCATGTCCAAATCCTCCCCGGAAGGAGTGCTGGATATTCTGGATATTTATCGGGACATTGTAAAGGAACTGGCAGAAAAGGGTTTCTAATAAGCTTTCCCAAAACACCAAAGCTATATGCAAATACTCCCTTGAAGCTACCGAAGTCATGCGGCAGGAAGGAAGCTCCAAGGGAGTTTTCGTTGTTATTCCTTATTTCTGCGTGCGCAGATATTTCAGAGCTTCCAGACCTGCGGTTGCTCCATCGGAAACCGCCTTTGCTACCTGCAAAAGACCTCCGGTACAGTCCCCCGCAGAGAACAGGCCCGGCACATTGGTCTCCATTTTCTCATTGGTCACAATGCGGTTTCCATCTGTCACCAGCCCTAACTTTCGGGCAAGATCGCTGCTTCCTGCCTCCCCTATGGCTACAAAGAGCCGTGTGGTTCCCAGAAAAGAGCCATCCCGGAAGCGAACCCCCTGCAAAATGCCGTCCGCCCCTTCCAGTGACTCAATGGGCTGACTGTTCACCAAAAGACCCTCCGGGAGGTTCTCGGGGACAGCTTCACCGCCGGTAAGCAGTGTCACCTGGGAAGCCAAAGGAAGCAGAACCCCCGCTTCGTGGAGGGCGTACTCTCCTGCACCCAGGACGGCAACCGCCTTGCCCCGGCAGAAGAAGCCGTCGCAGACAGCGCAATAGCTGACGCCCATGCCGTCATACTCTTTGAGGCCCAGAAGGTTGGGCTGTTTCCTGCTGGTGCCTGTGGCTAAGATCACAGCCTTGCCACAATAGATCTCGTTGGCAGTTTCCGCTGTCAAGCCCTCTGCCTGAAAGCCCAGACTCAAAACCTGGGTTCGAATCACTTCCACGCCTACATTTTTCGCCTGTTCCAAGCCCAGCCGGAACAGTTCTTCTCCGGACAGAGGTTCCGGGAAGCCATAATAGTTTCCCACAGCCTCCGCACGACCCAGTGCCCCGGAATCCCGGTACAAAAGGGTCACAGACTTGCCTCCTCTTGCTCCGTAGATGGCAGCCGTTGCCCCCGCGGGGCCGCCGCCGATCACCAAAATATCTGACATTTTCATTGGTTTATCCCCCAAAGGAATTCAAGGCCATCTTCATGCCGCCGTAGATTCCCGCATCGTTTCCCAGCTCTGCCAGAGCAAAGGGAATGCATCTTCCAGGGTGGAAGACTTCCTTTACAAAGTAAGCCCTGGTCTTTTCCAGCAAAGGCTCACCCGCCTTAGACACGCCGCCGCCCAAGACCACGATCTCTGGGTCTACCACGCAGCAGATCACTGCCAAAAACCGTCCCAGGAAGCGGCAGTAATCCTCCACAATTTCTGCCGCCAGCTTGTCCCCTTCTGCATGGGCCCGGAAAATGTCCCGGGCTGTCAGAGGGTCGCAGAAGCGCAAAGAGGAATCCATGTCTGCTGTAGCGAGGGTTCTTTTTGCCAGATTCACAAGACCTGTTGCAGAGCCGTATTGCTCGGCGCAGCCTTTTTTGCCACAATTGCAGCATTCCGTTTCTTCCGGATTCATGGGGATGTGACCAATTTCACCCCCTGCGCCGTGGGCACCGGGAATGATCTTGCCGTCAATGACAATGCCGCCACCGATGCCTGTGCCCAGTGTAGCCAGCAGCATGGAGCGTTTTCCTGCGCCGCCGCCCTTCCAGCACTCGCCCAGAGCCGCAATATTGGCATCGTTGGCGCAGGCTGCGGAAAAACCGGAAAGTTTCTTCATTTCTCCCGGTACATCCACCACACCCCAACCCAGATTGATGCAGCCATTGACCACACCCTGCCCATCTACCGGGCCGGGAACGCCGATGCCCGCGCCTAAGACATCAGTCTTTTCCACACTCCGGCGGTGAAGGCAGTCCTCCATGGCAGCAGCTACATGGGGCAGGATGTTCTTGCCGCAATCACTTTTGTCTGTGGGGATCTCCCACTTTTCCAGCAGCTCTCCGGCTTGGGTGAAGAAGCCCAGCTTTACCGTGGTGCCGCCAATGTCTATTCCAAATCCATATTTCACAGAAATAACCTCCAATTTAAGTGTATCACCATTTATGTCTGTCCAATTATAGCAGGGACACAATGCCGGAAACCATAGCCGCAATGATTGGGAAACCGAGCACAGTAAAAACCCATTTTCTGATAAGCGCGGATTTCGGTATGTACGGCTTCAGATCCTCCGTTCCGGGAATCTGCCACGCCTTTGTGTGCCCTACCCAATACCAATCGATAAACAGCCGGTCAAAAAGTCCCATGATCCACATAATGCAGCTCATCTGCCAGAAGCCTGACCGGAACCCTTCCGCACCGTTTATGCAGTAAACCATAATAGGCACCAGGGTAAACAGGGGAACAAAGGTAGCTATAGAAAGCAAAACCAAGCCTCTTTTGATCTTTCTTTCCGTAGTATAGCCCTTTTCCACCACTCTTTTTTGCACATCTTCTTCATAAAGCGCAACGCCACCCACTGCACCGTTTGAAATCGCGATCACGCAAGTGAGCAGCAAAACAAAGCACATCACTACTCCTTCCAATATAATCAGCATTTCCTTGTCCTCCATCCATAAAGCTTTAGTTTGCCATGCAAGACAGCTCTTATTTTATCTTGCCGCTTGTCTCACATTTTTGTCATTATACCGCAACCCCGGCCAAAAAGCCATAGTCCACCTAACTTTTCCACATTTTTTCTTTCAAACCCTCTTGCCTTTCTGTGCCTTTTGCGATATCCTATATGCGTTGAAATATACCCTGAACAATAGAAAGGATGAACTGTTTTGATTCGAGTAGACATTTCCAATGTATGGGGCGAGGTTGCTCTGCCTGAGCTTCTTAGCATTGAGGCCGAAACCTCTGCCGCTCACATGACCCTCATGGAAGGCACAGGCAAAGGAAACGATTTCTTGGGCTGGCTGCAGCTCCCCACCTACGAGCAGACAGAAGAAATGCGCCGCATTGACGATGCTGCCAAACGGATTCGGGAGCAGTCCGAAGCCTTCGTTGTCGTTGGCATCGGCGGTTCCTATTTAGGCCCCAGAGCTGCCATTGAGCTTCTCTATGGCCCCAATTACAACCTAACCCGTGGCACTAAGGGCAATCCCCAGATTTTCTTCGCAGGCAACACCCTGTCCACAAGAGCTTGGAACGAGCTGGCTGCCCAGCTGGAAGACAAGGATTTCTCCGTAGTCTTCATTTCAAAGTCCGGCACTACCACCGAGCCTGCCATTGCCACCCGTGCCCTGCGGTGGATGCTGGAGCGCAAATACGGCACTGACGGTGCAAAGAGCAGAATTTTCGTCATTACCGACCCCGAAAAGGGCGCTCTGCGGCAGATGGCTACCGACGAAGGCTGGGAAACCTTTGTCATCCCCCCCGATGTTGGCGGCCGTTTCAGTGTTCTGACCGCTGTTGGTCTGCTCCCCATTGCTGTAGCCGGTGTAAACATCTGCGATGTGATGCTGGGCGCAGCAAAGGCAAAGAATGACTATGATCTGCGTTCCTTCGAAAATCCCGTCTGGCTCTATGCAGCCATGAGAAACCTTTTATACCGCAAAGGTAAGCGCATTGAGCTTCTTACCTCCTTTGAGCCTGCCTTTAAAATGCTCGGCGGCTGGTGGCAGCAGCTCTTCGGTGAGTCTGAGGGCAAGGATGGCAAGGGTATCTTCCCCGCTACAGCCGAATTCACTGCCGATCTGCACTCCCTGGGGCAAATGATCCAGCAGGGCCAACGCAACCTCTTTGAAACCATGATCCGTTTCGCTCCCGCTGAGCCGGAAGTGGTCATCGGTCCGGATGTGAAGGATCTGGATGGCCTGAACTACCTTGCCGGAAAGACTCTGGCTTTCGTAGACGAGCAAGCTTTCCGTGGCACTCTGGCTGCCCATGTGGACGGCGGTGTACCCGTAATCACCATTGATGTGGGCGAGCTGAATGATATGAAGCTGGGCGAGCTGTTCTACTTCTTCGAGCTGGCCTGCGGCGTTTCCGCTTACATTCTGGATGTGAACCCCTTTAACCAGCCCGGCGTGGAATTTTATAAGAGAAATATGTTCCAGCTTCTGGGGAAACCCGGCTACGAATGCTAAATTCAGGCAATATTAGGTTTTTTCGGGAAAACAGTTGCAAACCAGGAAAAAAACTGATAGAATAATACCGTACTAACTGTCCCTACGGATAGCAAGGAGGAGATACCTATGGTTAAGTTAATTATGGGCCTGAAAGGCACCGGCAAAACAAAGGAACTGGTCAAGAAAATCAATGAGGCCGTCCAGAGCGAAACCGGCAGCGTTGTCTGCATCGAGCAGGGCAAATCCCTGATGTATGATGTGGATTACCGTGTTCGCCTGATCGATGCTCAGGAATATGCTATTTCTAATATTACCCTGCTCCAGGGCTTCATCAGTGGTCTGCACGCCGGCAACTTTGACATTACCCATGTTTTCATCGAGGGTCTTTACAAGCTGCTGGGCAATGACCGCACCGCAGGCGACGAGTTTGTTGTCTGGTGCGACAATTTTGGCAAGATCAATGCCATGAATTTTACCATTACCGTTTCCGACGAGCCCACCGAGGCTTCCGAAACCATGAAGAAGTTCCTGTAATTTGAGCTGTACTTATACTTTTCCCCTGTCTGCATTTGCAGGCAGGGTTTTTTCTATGTCACGCCTCTCCCATTTTTGAGAAAAAAAGCCCCGGGACTTTTTACGGTCCCGGGGCGGATGCTATTTGGTTTTATTCCCTGTTCCGATCCTGAATTACAGGGCGGGGATGGTGGTCACGAAACCCTTGACGGGCATCTTGGAAGCACCGGTGCAGGGAACCAGGGACAGATCGTCAACCTGAGTGCCAGTGTAGAATGCGAAGTAGTTGGAGCTGGTGGAAGAGTTCAGGGACAGATATCTGGTGGTGGTGCCACTGGTGAAGTAGATCTGGAAGGTGCCATCAGCAGCCTTGGTCACGTTCAGGTTCAGAGCGTTGGCCTCAGTGACGAACTTACCGGAATTGCCGGAGGACCAGCCCAGGTACTTGGAAGTGCCGGAGATGCCTTCAGCATAGATCTTGTAGGTGCCGTCGCCATTGGCCTGCAGAACGAATACCTTGTTGGCAGCGGGGGAAGCAACGGAGGTGGGCAGAGTGGTAACGCCGGAGTCTTCCAGAGCATAGCGGACGGTCAGCCAACCGGTGGTGCTGTTAGTCATATACTTGTAGTTGCCGGTGGAACGCTTGGCAGCGATGTAGTATCTGCCTTCGTAGCCGGTGGTGGTGCCGGGCTCGGGATCAGTGGGCTGCTCGGTATCAGTGCCCAGGTTGCTCTTGTACAGGTACATGTAGCAGGAACCGGTGGAGGTGCTGCTGACGCAGTAGAAGATGGGGTTGCCGTTGGTGGAAGCAGTGCTGGAGTAATCCATGTCGTCACGGAGAGACATGTAGTAGGTAGCCTTCAGAGTGAAAGCACCCTTGGTGGAGTTGTAGGAAGCAGTCCAGTTGGTAGCAGTAGCAGAACCGTAGCACAGTCTGTTGCTGTAGCCGGAGGGGTTGTACAGAACGTTGCCGTCGTCACCGGTCAGGGTGAAGCTGGAAGCAGTACCGGTCAGGTTCCAAACAACAGTCTCGGGAACGGTCAGAGAGGAAGGTACGGAGTCGAAGCTGCCGCCGATGGAGTCAACGCCCCAGTATGCGCCGTCTTCCTGCTTCATCAGTGCGTAGTAGTTGTAATCGGTAGCGCCTGCAGTAGCAGCAGCCAGGACAACATATCTGCCGCTGGTGATCTGAGAAGCGCTGGTAACCAGAGTGAAGGTCTCTTCGGTGGTGGTGCCGGTGTCGCCGGAGCCGGAGCCATCGGAAGCGCCGCAGACGGTGCAGTAGCCGTTGGAGTAGCTATGGCCGGTAGCGGGGATGGTGGTGGTGCTGACAACAGTGCCGCAAGCAGTACAGGTAACAGTGGTCTTGCCGGCAGTGGTGCAGGTAGCGGGAGTGGTAGAGGTAGTGGTGTTCACGTGGCCGGTAGCGGGGATGGCAGTGGTGCTGACAGTAGCGCCGCAATCATCACAGGTGACAGTGGTAGCGCCGGCAGTGGTGCAGGTAGCGGGAGTGGTGGAAGTGGAGGTGTTGGCGTGGCTGCAAACGGTGGAGCCGCCAGTCTCGCCGGCCTTGTACAGGTACATGTAGCAGGAACCGGTGGAGGTGCTGCTGACGCAGTAGAAGATGGGGTTGCCGTTGGTGGAAGCAGTGCTGGAGTAATCCATGTCGTCACGGAGAGACATGTAGTAGGAAGCCTTCAGAGTGAAAGCGCCCTTGGAGGAGTTGTAGGAAGCAGTCCACTTGGTAGCAGTAGCAGAGCCGTAGCACAGTCTGTTGCTGTAGCCGGAGGGGTTGTACAGAACGCTGCCGTCATCACCGGTCAGGGTGAAGCTGGAAGCAGTACCGGTCAGGTTCCAAACAACAGTCTCGGGAACAGTCAGAGCGGAGGGAACGGAATCGAAGTTGCCGCCGATGGAGTCAACGCCCCAGTAAGCGGAGTCTTCCTGCTTCATCAGAGCATAGTAGGTGTAGTCGGTAGTGCCTGCAGTAGCAGCAGCCAGAATGACATATCTGCCGCTGGTGATCTGGGAAGCGCTGGTGACCAGATTGAAGGTCTCCTCAGTGGTGGTGCCGGTATCGCCGGAGTCAGAGCCATCGGAAGCGCCGCAAACGGTGCAAACGCCGTTGGAGTAGCTGTGGCCGGTGGCAGGGATGGTGGTGGAGCTGACAGTAGCGCCGCAGGAGTTACAGGTCACAACGGTCTTACCGGCAGTGGTACAGGTAGCGGGGGTGGTGGAGGTGCTGGTGCTGCTGTGAGAGCAGGTAGTGGTCTGCTGGAACAGAGTCCAATTGGAGTTAACAGTCTGATAGGTATCAACATTGCCCTGGCCGGGATAGGTATCCTGGACGGAAGCAACGATGGGGAATGCAGCGTAGTTGCTACGGGCGGAGCTGTAGGAGTAGGAGGAGTATGCGGGGTCCCAGTAGCCGTAAGTGGTCTTGATGTAGTTGACAGCGGAGGCAACGGTAGCACCGTTCTTCATCTTGGTCCAGAAGCCTGCTTCGTACTTATAGTCGCCGGTGAAGGTAACGGACTGAGAGTAGCCGTATACAGTGTGAACGCCTCTGTTACGCAGGGGAGCATTCAGGCCCTTGGTAGCCATGCCCAGGCAGATTGCCATCCACAGCATGCTGTTGGGGGCGTCGGTGTCCATGTGGTTGGACATTGCAGTACCGTCGATGCAGTATGCGCTGCCGCCGTTGAATGCGTGGTAGTAGGTGCCATAGGTGCCGGAGACAGCAGCCATATCAGCGCTGGTGATGCCGGTGCCGGACTTCAGGCACAGGTAGGAACTGTTGGCTTGGGAAACATAGTCGTTGCCGCTGGAGTAGTCAGTGGTACCATGGGAGTCGAACATAACGACAGCGCCGTTCTCCAGAGCTGTTGCAATATTGTCGATGGTAGCCTGAGTGTAGCCGTAGTGGTAATAGGAGCCGCCGGTAGCGGAAGCAACGCTCTTAGCTTCGTTTATGTACTGATCGGTGAAGCTGGAGTCAGCGGAGGTGGTGGTGTTGTAGTAGGGGGAGACCAGGTAAACGGACTTGCTGTTGGGGGTATCGGCATTCACTTCAACCTGGGGCTCAGTGGTCATCATAGCGAAGCCGTCGCCAGCCTTTGCGCTCTTCTGACGGAGCATGGGGGAGTAGCCGCAGACGATGCCTTCAGTGGTTTCCCAGGTGAAGAAGTCGCCGTTGCGAACGATGGAGCCGCGGATGTAGGTATCGGAAGCCTTAACCAGCTTTTCAACCTGAGCGGACAGTGCAGCATAGTCAGCCACAGTGGCCTCTACTGCATTAGGAATGTTCTCAGCCTCGAAGGCATCGATGACAGCCCAGATATCTTCCTGGACTCTGTTGTGAGCCTCAATGGAAATGGGCTCGTTGTTGGCGGCCAGCTTGCCCAGAGATCTGGGGGACAGAGCCAGAGCGCCTGCGGGAAGGACGGAAACCAGCATTGCCAGAACCAGCATTGCTGCAACCAGGGTACGGATAGTCTTTTTCATATTTTGCCTCTCCTTAACAGAGTTTTTACGGTCTCGCGACCGCGGTAAGAGAGTTATACCATATCTGGTCACCAAAGTAAAGTGTTTTTTGATTATTTATGAGCGTAATCATTAACGAAATGTGAACGGAATTTTTGGCAATTTTGCCCAATATCCATCAAATTCTCTTTATGCGGTCTTTTCTTTAGTTTTATGCATATAAATCCTGCATATTTTCATATTTTTCTGAAAGTATGCAAGCTTTTGTATTTTTTGTAATAAAAGTTTCAAAAAGAGTGCCCTGCACAACGATATACTCCCCATAGCGCAAGCACTCGAAATAGCAAAAAGCTCGAGGCTACGCCATGGGGAGTATATTAACCGGCAGCCGCATCCCGGATTTCTCCGGGAGCAGACACCCTTCACAGAAGCAATTTCTGTGCCGCTGCTTCCATGATCAAATTTATATTGCAAGTATACCTTTATTACATATGTGGTTTACTTGGCTTTCTTCCGTTTGGTCAATACACCGGAATAATTTTTTACTGCGTTGTTGATGCCGTTGAGCACCACATCTACAGTCAGGCGCTTCTTGTACTGCTTCTGCTGAGGCGCTTCTGCCACAGCCTGCACCCACTGATCCTCGCTCTTGCCGCCGAAAAGCTCCCTCAGTACCCTGTTGGTATACTCATAGCCGTAAGTGCGCTGGCGGTCATAAGAGCCGATCTCCTGCACCAAGGTTTCCAGCCGTCCCGCATTGGGGAAGTCATTGAGCTTGACCACCTTGCGGTCAAACTCCTCAGACTCAAAGACATAGCTTTCGTTGTCGAAGTAAACGCAGAAAATGATATCCAGTTCCTTGTCTACCAGGGGGTAGACCGGGATATTATCCAGAAACGCACCGTCCAGGATCCGCTCGTCGTCGATCATAACGCCTCTGCTGAAAATAGGGATGGAAATGGCTGCCTGGGCGTACTGCATCAGTCGCTGACCGGAAAGGGTGTGGAAGGGGATATATTCCACTTTTCCCTTGGTGAAGTTCCAAACGCTGACATAATGCTCGGTCTTGGGATTGTCACCCTCGCCCATAATATTGGCGATCTCCTGCAAAGCCTCCTTGTTGGTGGAAATGGACAGCATTTGCCGTCCGAACTTTCCGCTGTCCAACTGTCGGTAGCCGTAATCCAGCTCCTTTAATCTGTCCAGTGTAAACGCATGGCCCACCAGCGACCCCATGGATGCCGAGCTGATACAGCGAATATTCTCCAGTCCAAAGAACTCTCGCAAGGCCTCCATGCATCCAATTTCGTATGCGCCTTTGCCTGCACAGCCGGATAACACAACTCCGATCTTCAGCACCGACACCCCTCCTTCTTGCCAAAATGGCACACTTCTCATAGTACATTTCGTACTATTATAGCATAAATTATCTGCGATGCAATACTATTTTCCCAATCTTTTCAGTTTTTTATGAGAAACCCGGTCTCCAATTCCCCAACCGATTGACAAGCCCCTGCTTTTATACTATTTTATATATACGAAAAGAAGGAGGGATTCTTATGGGCACTGTACTATGCACCAACGCCCTGACCAAGCAATATAAAAAGCAACTGGCCGTAAACGGGGTCAATATGCACATTGACCGGGGGGATATTTACGGCTTCGTAGGTGAAAACGGCTCCGGCAAAACCACGGTTATCCGCCTGATCACCGGCCTGATCTCCCCCCACGGCGGCAGTTTTTCCCTTTTTGGGGTAGACCACCGGGACAAGGAGATTGGACAGGCCCGCAGCCGGGTGGGCGCCATTGTGGAGAGTCCCTCTATATATATGAATATGTCCGCCTACGAAAATCTGAAGACCCAGTGCGCCATTTTGGGCACAGGGGACGATGAGAAGATCCGTTCCGTCCTGGCTGATGTGGGTCTGGAGGAGCTTTACAGGGACAAAAAGCACGCCGGCAACTTCTCTCTGGGTATGCGGCAGCGGCTGGGCATTGCCATGGCCCTTCTGGGTGATCCGGAATTTTTGATCCTGGACGAGCCTATGAACGGCCTTGACCCCGCAGGCATCGTTGGTATTCGGGAGCTGATCCTCAAGCTGAACCGGGAACGTGGCATCACCTTCCTGATCTCCTCCCACATTCTCACAGAGCTTTCCCTGGTGGCAACTAAGTACGGCATCATTTCCAAGGGGCGGCTTATTGAGGAGATCACCGCAGAGCAGCTTCACAAGAAGTGCAACAAAACCACCACCATCTGCGCTGATGACCCCCAGAGATTAGCAGAAGCGGTGCGTGCCGTTACCAACACCCCCACAGAAAACATCTCCAACGGCATCCAAATTCTGGGGGATGTGGACTTGACGGCAGTTCTTTCCGCTGCTCTTGCCGCAGGGGTAAAGATTTTAAGTGTGAATTGCAATGAAACCAGCTTTGAGGACTACTATCTGTCCGTGATCGGAGGTGCAAAAGAATGAACGGTCTTTTGATAGCAGATTTTCGCCGTGTCTTAAAGGATAAGCTTCTTCTGATCATGGGCATTTTGGCTGCAGTCTTTGCCATTACCACTCCCCTGCTCTATGCCGCCATCTTCCATGGCCTTGCCGCCATTGATGACGAAATGACCGCAGCCATGCTCTCCGGCTTCACCTCCGCCAAAGCCCAGTTCTTCGGTTCTTTTTCCATGGGCAACAATCTGGGGTTGATTGCTCCGGTGCTGCTGGCTATCGCCTTGTGTAAGGACTTCTCCTACGGCACAGTGCGCAACAAGATCATTGCGGGCAAAAGCAGGCAGAACATTTTCCTCTCTTTGTTTATTACCTGCGCTACCTTCCTCATTGGCATCATGCTGCTGTATGCCTTCCTAACCTTAGGCGTCAGCCTGATCTTCTTTGATTACCAGGCAGAACCCTTCACCCTTCCGGATCTTTGGTATTTCCTGCTCTCCCTGGGCTTTGAAATTCTGGTGCTTCTGGATGTGGCAGCTATGCTCTCCTGGCTGTGCGCCTTCACGAAAAATACCGGCCTTGTAGTGGTTTTGTATGTTGCCATTGTGATGATTCTGGCTGTAGGCGGCAGCGTCAGTCAAATGGTCAACCTGGTTCCAGGTGGCAGTGCGGTCAACCAGGAGTTTCTTTCCGTACTGCATTTCTTCGACCGGGTCAATGTGTGCAATTCTGCCATGTTCATCGGCACAGGCGCAGAATATACCGCAACGGACATTATGTACCTCACCATTGCCCCCATTGCAGAAACTCTAATCTTCCTGGGCCTCGGCCTTTATAAGTTCAAGCGAAAAGACCTGAAATAAGCGCAACCCCCAGGCGGCGGCCTGGGGGCTTTTGTTGACTGTTTCAAATCCCTTTTTTCGCTAATCAGATAAAAAGACTGTTGAAAAAACAAGCAAATTGTGTTATTCTGGCTTTAGCGCATCTTGGTATATACAAAGGTGCCCAATGAAATAAGGAGGAACACATATGAATTTCTCGGTAAACTTTATGGACAGAGCCACAGTGGTTCTGAAGGAGGCCTTCCTGCTGAAAAAGTATAAGGCCATGCCCATGGTTCTGGCGATCTTTGTGGGCATTTTTATGATCCCCCTGGCGCTGCTGGGCTTTGCCTGCGCCGCACTGGTGTATATACTGGGCTATCTGTTCTCCGTAGCTTCCCAGCCTGTTGAGAATCTCCACCGGCTGCTGCGTGACGAAGGACAGAAGGTTCAGCACGGCACACAGGTCGTTGTCTACTTCCTCTCCTGGGGCCTTGTCTTCGGCACTTACGCTGCCCTTACCTTCCTGCTGGTTACCCTGACTGTTCTGTATTCCCTGTTCTCCATCTTTACTTATCTGTGGACTCTTGGCGGCATCAAGTTCCATGTATTTGCCAAGGAAGAAGATATTTCCGTAGAGGTAGACGGCAAGTACAAGATCCTGATCCCCGTGATCTTTGTGGCAGTTATGGCCATCCTGCTGTTGGGTGTTCCCTCTTATAATCTGTTGGTTGAGCTTATCAAGATCAGATTTAACATTCCCTTTGAGTTTGTCTCCGATCTATTCCTGATGGAGCTGCACCGGACCGACGATCTCCGCTTCATTATCTCCGTTCTGTACTCCGCCATCCTCTTCGCCCCCAACCCCAAGAAGATCGAAAAGTAACTTCTCCGGCATAGCCGGAAAGCCAAAATAACGCAAAACACCGGGCTTTTTTTGCCCGGTGTTTTCATTGTTTCAAAGAATTAGTTGGGAACGCCGCTGCTGATCGTACCCTTCTTGGCCTGGTACTCCTCGTTGCTCATTCTGAGAACCTGAATACCCAGGATGATGCCCTTGATTTCGTTAATGAGAGCAATAACGCCAAAGGTAACGATACCAAGGATGATGCGCTTGATGCCGGTACCTACCTGCTTCTGCATAAAGCAGGGAACGCCGCAGGCATTGAAGATGATGCACATGATGCCAAATAAGATCTTGTTGTCCATAGTTGCACCTCCTTTCAAGGACGTGTAACTAATTTAGCACAGAATAATACTAAAGTCAACATTTACCGAGGTGAAGTTACAAAAAGTGTCACATTTGCCTTTTCTGTGTTCTGCAATTTTTTCAAAGTCTATCTGGCGACAAGCTCACTGGCACGTGCTATTTTATTGAGCGGTTTTTATGATGCGTCACCTAACGGCACCATGATGCATTTGCTTCGCAAATATGATGTTGCGCCCTTCGGTCGCAATGATGTGATGCTTGCCAAAAACATTAGGCGAAGCCAACATCATTTGCCGCAGGCAGACATCATTGAAAAAGGGACTGTTGCGAACCATTTAGATGCCACATTATTTATTCAAATTCTACCACGATACTCGTATAAAAGTATATCCATCATTTGCTGAGGTGTTTTTTCACAACCACCATTCAACCATTTTTTAACAAGGGTATTAAAACCGCCCTTAAAGAAAGAAATATGATAATCTATATGCTCATTTTTAATATCGCGGTCTATTCGATAAATATCATATAGTTTTAAATCATCACCGTCATCATAACCCAATTTGAAATAAAAATAATATAGGGTTTGATTATCTTTTATATGCTCAAAAAGTTTCAAAAAATCAGCGTCTGTGTGCTGCCATTTTATATCCTGCTCAAACAGTGCGTTTACTTCTTTTTTTAGCCGTTCGTGCATTTTATCGGCAAGATCGTACACATCTATAAAATTGGCATAAAAAGTTCCTCTGTTGATTCCGGCTTTTTCACAAATAGCAGTAACCTTAATTTGCGAAAGTTCCTGCTCTTTTAGAAATTCCATAAAGATATTTTCAATTTTTTTAACGGTTTCCTGGCGCCGTCTGTTATTCTTTGTATTCATAACAAATCTCCATTAATTGAACAATTGTTAATAAAATGATTATTGTTTTTCAAGAATAATAGCATTATAATACAATTGTATTAAATAGTCAACTGTTGAAATAATAAGGGGGATATAATGAATATGAAAAAAACTTTTGCCTATATCGTTGGAGGAACCTGTGCTGTAGCAGCCACTTTGGGAACGATATTGCTAATTTCATCCAAAACGCTAACCATACCCACTGCAATTGTGATAATTTGTTTGAGCTTGGCATCGGGTTTGCTAATTCCAAATCCTATCAGTTTTTTAGGGCTTATTGCAGGAATATGTATGATTGTTTTTCCTTCTTGGATTGTTGGAATTATATTTATATGCTTGGGAATTGCCGGTACAATAGTGAACCTCTTTGTTGTCAAAAGAAAAATAACAATATGAAAATAACGGCACTTGAAACTGTTGATGGTTTCAGGTGCTGTTGCGCTTTTAAAGCGTTATTATGGTAAGTGATGTTACACCTATCGGTGCAATGATGTTGCTCACTTTGTTCGCAGTGATGTGATGTTTGCCAAAAACATTAGGCGAAGCCAACATCATTTGCCGCAGGCAGACATCATTGAAAAAGGGGCTGTTGCAAAATGAATCTCTTGAAATTTATTGTGTTAATATGCTGGAGCACAAGTTCGAAAAACATAATAATATAAAGTATTTCCTGAACTTTTGAAATGTGAATTAAAGGTTGCATTGGAAGAGATTGCTTCACGAATAGAAAATACATCAAGATGCTTGTCGTACATCATTTCAACAACAGTTTCCCATGAAGGCCTTGGCGGTATTACTACCACGGGTTTCTTCTTAAACAGTTTTGTTAAGAAGTTCATTTCGTGCTCTCCTTTGCGGTATTGATGGATGCAATCAAGATGCGGCGGATTGTTCCGCATTGATTATAGAGATCAACAGTTGTTTCTCTGTTCAGAATGTCGGATTTCACAAACAGCTCCAACCAGTATTCAGTCTCGTAACACTCTTTTAAGGCAATTTGCAATTTGGCAATAAAGTCAGGCTTTCCGTGTGCATAATTTGCCTCATGGATATTTGCACCAATTGAGGTAGCAGAACGCTCCAATTGATTGACAAGAGAATAATGGCCTTTGATCGTTTCACAGAGTTTAATCATCTTAATAGCGAAATCCATAGATAATTCAACGAGCTTATTTTCTTTCATTATCCTCACCTCTACAAATATTATAGCATATTTAATGAAATATTGCTACGCAATATGAAATAATCCTTTGGATTATGAAATATTTTGCCTTAGCGGCAAAATGTGAAATAAAATAAATCCCTCATACGCCGCAGCGTATTTCATAGCGTCAGCTATTTCATAACGCGAAGCGTTATTTCACAAATCCCGCAAGGGATTTATTTCATTGAAAAGAACCCACACTTGTCGTAGACAAATGTGGGTTCTTTCGTGCGAAAGAGCAGTATAACGGTGCGTAAATGGAGGTAAAAAAGCGATTAGGTGCGTAAAACCCACTTAAAATCTATATCCGTGCCATTTAAGGCGGTTTAAAACAGCTTGTTTAACTTCGTCTGCAAGTGACGGTAGATTATACGCCAATTCAGAGGGGATCTCGGTTCCGTTTTTTATGAAAACTTGATCGGCACTTTTCTTGTCAGTGATATACACATTATAGTCGTCCCGCTGTACCAAGTGCAAAATATTGATGCACAAATTTTCGTTATAAAACTGATAAGCATTTAGGGAACCATAGAAAATAAACTTTCCATTTTTATCAACGGCATTGCCCAATTCTTCTTTGGAATAAGAAAATCCGTAAGTGTTCAGCAGGAAATCAAATAGCGATAACAACCGTTCTTCAATCTTATCTGGGGTTGGTTTAAATAGGTTGGAAATCCACTTAAACATATCAAAACCACCTTTCTATACTTCAATTATAACATAAAATGTTGTCTTTTTCAATGATATATCGCTAAT
>JAZQXK010000015.1:0-9027 GCA_045632785.1 Faecousia sp. | reverse complement strand
GATCAGCAACGGCAAGTGGTACTGGTTCTCCCGAAGGGTGGGTAGTTCTACTGCCCTGGATTACCTTATCCATGTGAAAGGTTACTCCCTTCCTGCGGCTGTAGAAACCATTCTGGGCCGATCTTTGGAGAAACCGCCAGTGTCATACAAACAACCGGATAGGTCCAGTAAAATCCTTCTGCTGCCTCCAAAGAATGAGAATACAAGGAAGGTTACAGCATATCTCCGGTCACGGGGAATCCACCCGGCTATCATCGACTTCTGTTATCGTAATAATCTGCTATACGAGGGGATGCCCTATCACAATGCTGTGTTTATCGGCTATGACGAAAAGGGCATTCCCCGATATGCTGCCCTTCGCGGAACTGCAAGCAAGTTCAAAGGCGAAGCAACCGGCAGCGACAAGCAATATTCTTTCAATATCCCAGCGGCAAAAGAGTCCACTACAGTACACCTCTTTGAAGCTGCTATTGACCTGCTCAGTTATGCCACCATGGAGTACCGGGCAGGCCGGGATTGGCACAAGGATCATCTGCTGTCGCTTGCCGGTGTTTTTATTACCAAACGAGAGGATGTGGTGCCGGTTGCGCTGGAACGATACCTGAAGGTACACCCGGAGATCGACACCATCATCCTCCACTTGGACAGGGATGCCATTGGCAGAGGTGCCGCACAAGGCATTATCAATGGTCTTGGCAAGCAGTACGCCATCCAGGACGAACTGCCCGAATACGGCAACGATATGAATGACACACTGCTGCATCTGCAACAGAAAATGAAAGGGAAGGAGGTTTGCACAAGATGAGCTAACGCCTTTTTTGAGACAGTTGTTGTCAAGACAATTGGATATAACCCGAAGCTGCGACCCCTGCAATAGGGGTCGTGGCATTATCTTTGCAAGCAACGGATCCGTCCGTACAGATCCAGCTTGTCCGGGGTTTTGCACCCCTGATACCCCGCTAATTCACAGAATGAATCCATCCGGAAAGGAGGTCAGCCATGGCAGAGCGAACCCGGCGTTGCGAGATCCGTTTCACAGAAAGCGAATATCGCAACCTTATGGCTAAGGCAGAACAAGCCGGTATTTCTATCAGCGCACTCATTCGCAAAGCCGTTGATCATTGCGAAGTGAAAGCTGCTCCCCCTGCCGATCTGCACAAGCTGATTTGGGAGATTCGCCGCGTGGGTAATAACATCAATCAAATCCTGACGATTGCCAATGCACAGGGGCTATTGGATGTTCCCCATCTTCGCAAAGCGATGGCAGACCTACGGGAAACAGAAAAGCTGATTGCGGATGCTTACAGTGTCACCCCTGTTTCAAGACAGGCAAAAATCCAATAGTCCCATTCCGGGCAGAAAGGAGTTCTTATGGCAGTCACATCTATTTGGCCTATTACAGGCAATCCCAATGGCGTAATTGAATACGCCATCAACCCCGAAAAAACTTCTGCAGAAAGCCGGAAAGAAACCGCCGCCCTCCATGCCATAGACAATGTGGTGGAGTACACAGCCGACTGCTTGAAAACAGAAAAGCGAATGTATGTGTCCGGCGTGAATTGCCAAATCCCTTTTGCCAAGGAGCAGTTTATGGAAACCAAACGCCGCTTTGGAAAGCCGGATGGGCGTACCTGCTACCACGGTTATCAGTCCTTCCGTGCCGGTGAGGTGGATGCGGAAACCGCCCACAGAATCGGCGTGAAGCTGGCCACAGAGCTATGGGGAGATCGGTTCGAGGTGGTTGTTGCTACTCACCTGAATACAGATCATTATCACAATCATTTTGTGGTAAACTCCGTTTCCTCTGCGGACGGACGGAAGTTTAGTAACCGGAAACCGGACTATGCCCGGATGCGGGAAGTGTCAGACAGGCTGTGCAAGGAATACAGTCTCTCTGTCCTAAAGCACCCCCAAGGGAAAGGCAAACATTATGCGCAGTGGTCTGCGGAAAAGAACGGCAAACCAACATATTCCAGCCTGGTGAAGGCCGACATTGACAGAGCGATACTGGCCGCTACCACTATGCGTGATTTTAACCGTGTCCTGGAACAGATGGGATACACATTAAAGCGATATAAGAAAAACGGACAGCCTTTGGCGCACCCGGTAGCTTTACCTCCCGGAGCAAAGAAGGGTGTCCGTTTAGATCGTCTTGGAGAAGCATACACCTTGGAAGGCATCACACAGCGGATACTTCAAAATGTGCGCAAACGCATTCCCTTCCCAGAGGCAGAAAACCGCCACTGGGGGAAGTATCGCTACCGTGGCAATTTTAAGAAGCACAAAAAGGCAACCGGCCTTCGGGCGCTCTATTTCTACTATTGCTACCGTTTGAAAATCATTGTAAAGCATCCGGCATCCGTAAAAAGGGTGCCGGTTTCTTTGCGAGAAGACCTGTTGAAGCTGGACAAAAGAATTGCGGAAACCCGCTTTCTTGGAAAGTACGGCATTGAAACGGCAAGGGATCTGGCAGACCGGAAGCAGTATGCAGATAACCAAATTCAAGTTCTAGCCGAACAGCGGAAGGATCTTCGTAATGCCCTCAAACGCATTACCCGGAAAGGGGATGTAGAGGAGATCGCTGCAACAAAGAAGAAGATTTCTGCCCTGTCGGATGAGCTAATCAAACTGCGCAAGGAGGTGAAACTATGTGATTCCATTTTAGAGCGTTCCGGACTTGTAAAAGAGGGTTCGGAACATCTCATTCAGCAAGACATTTCTAAAAGAAAGGAGAAATCGCAAGATGAACACAGCAGGCGACGCAGCGGAACAAATCGTCAGAATGTCACTAAATGGCGTTGAAGTTGCCGCTAAGATTACCGGAACCGGTGCAAAAGAATTGGCCATGATGATCTATGCCGTTCTGAAAAACCAAAAGAAAACAAAGGGAAAAACCCGCTTGACCAGTATGCTCAAAAGCGAGAAGCCTCTGAAAGTATTTGCCGTAAAGGATTCTGAGTTGCAGCGTTTCTGCAAAGAGGCCAAGAAATACGGCGTGCTTTATTGCGTTCTGAAAGACAAGGACGCACGCGACGGCTTGACTGACATTATGGTTCGGGCAGAAGATGCCTCCAAAATCAACCGCATCTTTGAGCGGTTCAAGCTGGCTACTGTGGATGTTGGCGAGGTCAAAAGCGAGATTGAGCGGCAACGGCAGGAACAGCAGCCCAAGAAGGAGGGGGAAGAAATCCCTGCGCCCGAAAGAACGGAGCTGGAGGAATGGTCGGAAGACTTTCTGGATCAGCTTTTGGGCAAGCCACTCAATGCGCCGGAGCAGCAAACAGAAAACCCCACGGAAGGCCGGGTTGCGAAATCCCGTCAGTCCGAGCCTACCTCCGCAACCAGAGAGGGATCTACCAGGGGTACTCCTGATCCGCGACCTTCTGTTCGTGAAGAACTGAAGCAAATTCGGGCGGAGCAGAGTCAGATGGCAGACAGTTCCCCGAAGGATAAGAGCAAATCCCGCACTGCTAATCATCAGCATCAAAATCCCGGCGGCAAGAAGAACAAGCAGCGCAAACCCAAAAACAAAAAATCTAAGGAGAGATGATTGTGGAAAATTTCGATTCGATTTTTGCCCCCGAAGAGGAAACACAGGACAAAACCCATGTTCCCTTCGATAAGCAGGCTTGGGCAGAAAAGAAGCAGGCAGAACGCCGGCAGGTCTACGGACTCATTGACGAGACAGCCGTGAAAATGGCACAGGATGGCGGTCTGTTTAAGGCCGCCCTTGATGTTATGTCCCTGTTTGATCGGTACTCTGTAGGCAATATTCTGCTGATTACTGCCCAGATGCCCGATGCCACCAAATTGGCTGACTTTGACACATGGAAGCAGAGCCACAATTATGTGCGCAAAGGCGAAGATCATATCAAACTGCTGGAGCCCGGCGAGGAGTTCCAGCGGGAAGACGGCAGTATGGGTGTCAACTACAATGTCAAGCAGGTCTTTGATATTTCCCAGACCTCTGCCAGAGCAAAACCTGCACAGGTTCAGCACGATATGCGATTGCTGCTGAAGGCAATGATTCGCAGTGCGCCTTGTGCTGTGGAGATCACGGATGGGCTGCCTGATGGAATCGGTGCCATTTACGATGCCCATGCCCATAAGATCCTTGTTCGTCAAGGTATGGACGGTGCTGATATTTTCCGATGCCTGTCCCAGGAGCTGACTCATGCACAGCTGGATAAGGGCGAGGCGTATAACCGTAACGACAGTGCCTTTACTGCATACTGCTCTGCCTACACCCTGTGTAAGCGGTACGGTGTAGACACCAAGAGCTTTAGCTTTAAGACCATTCCCAATGCCCTGCGCACCATGGGTGCCCAGGCGATCCGAAACGAGCTGGCTAAGGTGCGTGAGTGTGTAAACCAAATTTCTCAGGATATGTCCAAGTTGCTGGGCAGTCGGCAGAAGGAAAGACCTGATGCGGCTCGCTAAGAGGTGACACACATGGCAGAGGAAAAACGAATTGTGGAACTGTCAGACTTTGAACACCGATTGTTGGTCAGTGGCCTGACAGGTTTTCGTAACGACCTTATCCGTGAAGAAAAACCTACCGAGGATGTAAACAACCTTCTGATCAAAGTGATTGATGCTCCCAGGAAAAGGAGGTTCTGCAGGTGCGGTTATGAGACAAGATAAACTCTCGCGGAAAAGCATCATTCTCTACCTCTGCGGCATGATTCTCGTTGTATGGCTTGCTTTGCTCGTCGCTCCCTATTTGGGCGCTGGTCTGCCAGGCTTGCTTTCTAACTTTGGCAGCATTATGAATGCCCCGTTCCAGATTAGGTTTTGTGAGGACAGTCTTCGCACTGTCCTCATTTTGCTGCTGGCTTACGGCGTTGGACTTGTTCTCCACATTTCCAACAACCGAAATTACAGAAGACGGGAAGAGCATGGCTCTGCCCGTTGGGGCGCAGCGCATACCGTCAACAGGAAGTACGCAGACAAAAATTGGGCACACAACAAGATCCTAACCCAAAATGTGTCCATTGGTATGGATGGCAGAAAACATCGACGCAACTTGAATGTACTTGTCTGCGGCGGTTCCGGTGCAGGCAAAACCCGGTTCTATGCCAAACCGAACCTTATGAACGCCGATTGCAGCTATGTAGTGCTGGATCCCAAAGGGGAAATGCTGCGGGACTGTGGAGAGCTTCTTTCCAAAACCCATGCGGTAAAGGTCATCGATCTAATCAACATGGAGAAAAGTCACTGCTACAACCCCTTTGTCTACTTGCGGACAGACAATGATATTCAGAGGCTCGTGACCAATCTGTTCAAGAATACCACTCCCAAAGGGAGTCAATCCCAAGACCCTTTTTGGGACCAAGCCGCTTCCATGCTGCTTCTTGCCCTGGTGTTCTACCTTCACTATGAAGCACCGGAGGATGAGCAGAACTTCCCCATGGTCATGGAAATGATTCGTGCAGGTGAAGTCCGGGAGGATATGGAGGACTTCCATTCTCCGCTGGATGAACTGTTTGACCGGTTGGAGATGAAGAACCCCGACCATATCGCATTGAAGTATTACCGGAACTACAGATCCGGCAGTGCCAAGACTCTGAAATCCATTCAGATCACCCTTGTAGCAAGACTGGAAAAGTTCAATCTGGAATCCCTGGCGGGTATTACCCAGACGGACGAAATGGACCTTTGGAGCATTGGTGAGAAGAAGACTGTTATCTTTGCGGTTATCCCGGATAACGACAGTTCTTTTAATTTCATCGTCGGTATGCTCTACACCCAGTTGTTCCAACAGCTTTACTACCAGGCAGACCAAATCCACGGCGGCAGATTGCCTGTCCATGTGCATTTTCTCATGGACGAGTTTGCCAATGTTGCCTTGCCCGACGAGTTTGACAAACTGCTGGCCACCATGCGAAGCCGGGAAATCTCCGTTTCCATCATCATTCAGAATATGGCACAGCTAAAGGCTCTGTTTGAAAAGCAGTGGGAATCCATTGTGGGTAACTGCGATGAATTTCTCTATTTGGGTGGCAACGAGCAGTCCAGCCATAAGTATGTCAGTGAACTGCTGGGCAAGGAAACCATCGACACCAACACCTACGGTCAGTCCCGAGGTCGCAATGGCAGCTATTCCACAAACTATCAAGTTTCCGGGCGTGAACTGATGACACCGGATGAAGTGCGTATGCTGGACAACCGGTATGCGCTTCTTTTTATCCGTGGGGAACGCCCCATTATGGACTTCAAGTACGATATTTTGAAACATCCCAATGTCCGCTATACCACTGACGGCGGCGCACCTGCCTACAAGCACGGCGAGGATACAAGAAGCTTTGCCACAGTTACATTCTCCCCGGAGTTTGTTGCCCAAGCCGCAGAATTGGAAGTGGACGACCACAACTTCGTGCTTTTCTGCGAGGAAGAGCTTGAGGAATATTTCAACAACGGAGGTAATTAACATGAACGAGAAGAAAAACAAGAAGACGCATTTCAGACCCGGGCTGGAAGACAAAGTCAAGAGCGGTTTTCGCCGTTATATTGCCGCTGTCCTTTGCATAATGCTCCTGTGTGCTATGGCCACAACTGCATTTGCCGCAGATGACCCTCTGACCGTGGTCAACAATCTGTCTGACTTCATCTTTGGTCTTATCCGTGCCGTGGGTCTGATTTTGCTTGGCTGGGGTATTGTCCAGGTTGGCCTGTCCCTGCAGTCCCACGATCCTTCTCAGCGTTCCAACGGTTTCCTGACCTTGGCCGGTGGTATCGTCATCACCTTCGCAAAGGAAATCCTGACTTTGATCACAGGCTGATTTTGGCAATATCCCGTATCTGCGGAGCCTCTCTTTGCGAGGGGCTCCACCCTTTTAGGAGGTGTTTTCATGTCAAATAACTGGGTAGTTCAAAATCTGGAAAATGCTCTGGCTACCTGGGACAAAAAGTTAGCAGAGATCTGGGAGCTTCTCACCCAGAGCCCAGAAGCTTTCAGAGGCGGTTCTCTATGGAACATTGCAACAAGCATCCACGGCACTTTGCAGGCTATCGGCTATGCGCTTTTGGTGCTGTTTTTTGTGATAGGCGTTGTGAAGACCTGCGGAAGCTTTGCGGAATTAAAACGGCCTGAAGCCGCCCTGCGGGTCTTTGTCCGTTTTGTCTTGGCAAAAGCTCTCATCACCCACGGGCTGGAGCTGATGATAGCCCTGATGTCTATTATGCAAGGCATCATTTCCAACATGATGGACTCTGTTGGCTTTGGCACTCCGTCCCCAACGATTCTTCCCAGCAATATCATTGCGGCCATAGAAAGCTGTGGGTTCTTTGAATCTATCCCTCTGTGGGCCGTTACCCTGATCGGCAGTCTGTTTATTTGGGTGCTGTCCTTCGTAATGATCCTAACGGTATATGGGCGATTCTTTAAGCTGTATATGTACACAGCCATTGCCCCCATTCCCTTATCTTCGTTTGCCGGTGAGCCCACCCAGAACATTGGGATCAGCTTTTTCAAGAGCTATGCGGCAGTCTGTTTGGAGGGTGCCATCATCGTATTGGCTTGCGTGATTTTCTCTGCATTTGCGGCAACGCCGCCTGCCTATGACGCATCTGCTGCGGCAATCACCATGGTCTGGGGATATGTTGGGGAATTGATATTTGGAATGCTGGTGCTGACCGGCTCTGTAAAAATGGCCGATCGTGTGGTTCACGAAATGATTGGCGTGTAAAGGAGGAGCGCATTTGGAAGTAAAAATCAACCGAGAAATTCGCAACTATAGCGAGTCCATTTTCTTTGGCCTTTCCTTGCGGCAGTGCATTTTCTCTGTTTTGGCTATTGCCGTTGCGGTAGGCTTGTTCTTTGGTCTAAAGTCCCACCTGGGGACGGAAACTCTATCCTGGGTGTGCATCCTTGGCGCATCTCCCTTTGCGGCCTTGG
This sequence comes from Faecousia sp., assembly GCA_045632785.1. GTDB lineage: Bacteria > Bacillota > Clostridia > Oscillospirales > Oscillospiraceae > Faecousia. Next base: position 1,130 of record JAZQXK010000015.1, on the reverse strand, counting down.
GTTTTGTCACCTACCACGGAATGTCCGCAGAGCAATTCTTATGGGTGTGGCTTCGCAGTGAGTTGATTGAACCCCGGTTCTATTACTGCGGTACCAACAACATTTACTACGGGCTGTTGAAAGGCAACATCGAATCTACGCAGAAGGAGGAAATGACCGACAATGCTTAAATCTATTAAGAAGCTTCTGGCTCAGGAGAGGGAAAAGTACCGCATCCCTCGAAAGGTGCAGCACCTTATTCCCATCGACTGTATTTGGAAAGACGGTATCTTCCGGTCGGGCAACAAGTATTCCAAAGTCTACCGGTTCACGGACATTAACTACCAAGTTGCATCCCTGGACGATAAGAAACTGATGTTCTTTGACTACTCTGCAATTCTGAACGGCCTTGATGCCGGTGCCAGCACGAAGATCACCATTAACAATCACCGCATGAACCGTTGGGACTTTGAAGAATCTGTGCTGATGCCCATGAAGGGCGACGAACAGGACCAGTACCGGCAGGAACACAATGAAATGCTGCTGGATCTGACCGTTGGCAGTAATGGCATTATGCAGGAAAAGTACATCACCGTTTCCATTGTCAAAAAGAACATCCAGGAAGCAAGAATGTACTTTTCCAGAATCGGTCCCGAACTCAGCACCCGGTTTGCGGCGCTGGGTTCCCGCTGTGTGGAGATCAGCACGGATGAACGGCTCCGTATTCTCCACAACTTCTATCGCCCCGGTGAGAGCGATATGTTCCACTTTGATATGTCCAACTTCATGCGGCGTGGTCACGACTTCCGGGACTACATCTGTCCCAACTACATGGAGAAGCACGGCGACCATTTGAAGATCGGAGATCGTTATGCCAGAGTCCTCTACTTGAAGGATCTGGCATCTTTTGTTAAGGACGATATGATCGACGAGCTTACCAGCTTGAACAAGGACATGATGCTATCCATTGATATTGCTCCCATTCCCACCGATGAAGCAGTCCGGGAGGTTGAGAACCGACTGCTGGGCGTGGAAACCAATATCACCAACTGGCAGCGCAGACAGAACAAGAACAACAACTTCTCCGCTGTGATTCCCTACGATATGGAACTGCAGCGCAAGGAAGCAAAGGAGTTCCTGGACGATCTGAC
>JAZQXK010000014.1:0-7865 GCA_045632785.1 Faecousia sp. | reverse complement strand
AATTTGATCGTTTTGTTGTTGCCACACTTGGCCTTTAATATCTTTTTCATCGCTCATTTCGTCAATCATTTATGGTTGATAAATGAGCGATGAACTGTTATAATAGGTGTGAGGTGATGCGTCATGTACAACAAGAAACCGCTCTTTGAGATTACAACGTCCATTCTTGATAAAATTGCGGAGATTGCGGAACTGGTCGGACAGGTAAATGCCGTGGCGGGGTTGACTACGAATCCTATGCTGCGCCGCACAAACCGAATCCGCACCATCTATTCCTCCCTGGCGATTGAACAGAATACTTTGAGCTTGGAGCAGGTTACCGCCGTACTGAATGGCAAGCGAGTTATCGCGCCGCCCAAGGATATTGCCGAAGTCAAAAACGCATATGAGATCTACGAAATGATGGATTCACTGAATCCCTATTCTGTGGACGATCTGCTGAATGCCCATGCGGTTATGACCAAGGGACTGACAGAGGAATCCGGTTGCTTCCGTTCCGGCCCGGTAGGTGTGGTGGACAAACAAGGCAATGTTCTTCACTTTGGCACGCTACCGGATTATGCACCGGGTCTCACTATGGAACTGCTGGATTGGATCAAAAATAGCAATATCCATATGCTGATCAAAAGCTGCGTGTTCCATTATGAACTGGAAGTGATCCATCCTTTTGCTGATGGCAACGGCCGAATTGGCCGCTTGTGGCATACTCTGCTGCTGACCCAGTGGAAGCCTATGTTTGCATGGCTCCCGGTGGAGTCCATCATCCATGACCGCCAGGATGAATACTATGCTGCTATTAACCGCTCCAACTACGAGGGCGAGTCTACGGCATTTATCGAGTTTATGCTGTCCGCTATCCAAGAGGCATTGATCGAAGCTGTGCAGACCTCTGGCGCCGCTGAGAACATGACCACCGATGAACTGCGTTGGTATAAAATCGAACGGTTCTTGAAAAAGAACGGTACGATCACTAACGCAGATGTGCGTCAACTGTTCAATGTATCTTCTGCAACAGCGAACCGTATTTTTGCCAAGTTTACAGACGAGGGCAAGCTTCAAAAAGTCAGACTTGGTAAGTCCTGGGGATATAAGGAGAATAGCGATGGGTAAGATTGATGAGGCAATTATTGATGCACTGGCACAAGCTATAACTTCTTCGGTGCACGAACTTGATGATTCTGCCGGGACAGAAAAAGAGCATCTTTGCTGGGTTAAGATGAATTTTGTTAAGCATTTTACGGAGGATGTAATATTTCTTAACGACCATTCGGAAGATACCGCTTTTTTGCGGCGATATGGGAATCTGATTATTCGAGATATGCTGGAGCAACTAATTGAGTTTCTGTATTTACTGAAAAATCCCCAGTTTGCCGAGGAATACCTTGGATTGACAATAGACTTTGAATCGCTCAACAGAAAAAATCTGTTGTAAAAAAGGAAGAGTTGTTTGGAGAAAAACGATACAACAGAGGGATGGATGGCAGACCATCTGTATCTGATATGGCAGCGGCGATCGGCGAAAAAAGTTCCGGCAACGGAAATCTAACATTGTATAAGCTATACAAGATTCTCTCTGAGTGTTGTCATAATGCATATTTTTCTTCCTTATTAGATGATGTAAATAAACTTCATTATTCGATTCCAGCGGACGGCCTTAGTGACGGGCAAATAAAAGATGTGCTGACTATGATAGCGATTGTGCTCGGTGAATTCAAATACGATGTAGAAAAGCAAGACAATTGATAGTGATGTCCTTCTGTAGAATCGCATAACCGCAGATTTTTCTACGTTTGTGATGAGAAAACCTCTCAACAAGCACGAAGCCATCCATCTCCACCGCAGCGGAGATGGATGGCTTGCGTATATTATTTTATATGAAGATTTTCTGTTTTGGCGAATTCTTTCAGTTTTGCTTTTCTGTCCTTAGAATACGGCGCTGTCAACCGGATGCTGATTCTGCTCTTGTCGATCTCAAACCGCAGGCCGCCTTGCTCGTCATCGTCGGTCTGCTGGCACAGCTCCGGGAATTTGGCTGCGTATTCCAGCAGCCGCTTTTTCAGCTTGGTATCGTGGGTGTAGATCTCTGCGGTGGGGTCTTTGGCATTGTAATATACTTCAGTGACTTTTTGCTTCTTGGTAAGTCCTGTTTTCATAAAAATTCTCCTAAATTGTAGATTTTTTTCGGCTCTTGAACCGGGAAAATGGGGTGATTTTCCGATGGGATTGTTCCAAACGATGCAGGTATCAGTTGAAACGCTCCCATCGGATTTTTTGCGTTTTTTCCGGGTCTTGAGCTATTTCTGTCTATGTAAGCACCGCCAGCGGAATTTCCTTCCGCTGAGCGGTGTGTTTTTTGTTGTCAAAGTTACCGTTCGTAATCCCGGTTTCTGTTCCTGTGAGTTTTCCGCCTTTCCTCTTGAAGCCTGCGGAGCTGATCCCGGACACTTTGCTTCTCCGGCGGCTTTTCCGTGGGCCGTTTCTTCTCCTGCACCGTCCGTTCCCATTCAGCGAGGTCACGGTTATACTGGCTAACGATCTTTTCAGCCTTTCGGTAGGTGGCCGTGAACGCCTGCACATCGGGGTAGCCGTCCTCTTCCAGAATGGTGGGGAGTTTATCCAGTTCTTCCCGGATGGTCTGCTCCAGTTTCTGAATTTCCTGCTCCAGTACTTTGCGTTCCTTGCCTTTGAATATGCCCTTTACATCGGCAAGCTGCGCTTTCAGCCGGGGCAGGTCAATCTCCTGCATCTGCCGGATGTGCTTTGCCTTGTTCTGCACCTTGATCATCAGCTGCTGCATTTTACGGAACTCCGCTATGTCCATATTCAGCACCGGCTTGGGCGGGAGCTGGGTATTGCGGATCATGCCTTGCAGCAGTTCCTTCGCGGTGCGGACGATCTTTCGGAACAGTTCCGGCAGCCATCCATGCTTTGCCACGGAGTCTGCGACCTTGTTGTGGATCTCCTCATTTTTCAGTTCAATGATGGTTTCTGACCCGATACCGGACAGTAATGCCATGTCCGCTGTGCGGTTCCATTCCTGCCTTGCGGCATTGTCCGCTTCGATCTCCGCCGCCTTGGGATTGTTCTTGCCGATCTTCTTGGTGGCAAGATACACACCATTGGGATCGAACACCCGGAGGTGCTGGGTCGGATCGGAGATATGCCGGTTGATCAAATCGGTATAGATTTCTTTGAGATTGTGTAAAAAGCCTTTGTCCTTGAACCGTTCATCTTTTGGGGTGAACATATGCTGTTCGTAGACTTCGCCTTTCTTGATGACCGTACAGCCCGGTCTGATTTTCCCATCCTCTCCGGTGATTTCTTTCTTGGTGCGTACCCGCTTGCCGGTTTCATCGTAGAACACGCTGCGACTGGCTATCTTGATATCCGGCTCCGGCAGAAGTGTCCGTTCACTGAATATCAGGTGTATGTGGTAATTGGTCTTTCGCTTGTTGTGGTGGAGTGCGCTGATGCATTCTACACCATACCGCTTGTGAAATTCCTCTGTAAATTCCTTCAGTACCTCTTGGGGATCATAGGTGGTGTACACCTCCGGCAGCGCAATGATCAGCTCTCTTGCTTCAATGCACTTGCCCTCTGTACCGAAGCGCCGGAACTCCTGCTGACTCTCAAAAGCGAGATTCTTCCAGAACTCCATATCTGCGGTCTGGTAGGTTGCATATAGATTTTCCTGCCTGTCGGGGCTGGAAATATAGTCGATTCTTCCCTTAACATTCGGCAGCTTTGACATTCGGATAAAGCTGTGCCGTGCCATATATCATCTCCCTTTTTTCTCGTTATTTTTCGTTTTCTCTGGCTCCCGTCCGTACTGAACTCTTGTTCGTTCTCTCCCATCGTAACCCTCGTTGCTCCGCCGTTCTCTTTTGCAACTGCCATGGGCAGTTGCGCTGTTTCGGGTGCCGCAGCAGCCGGAACAGCAATGGAAATTGCGGTGGCAATTTCCGCTGTATCATAGCTGAGAATTCCTCACCGAAGCTATGATACAGGCTCCCGGCAGGGCGAAATACCGCTTGAACAAATCGTCAGATTTGTGCGAGGGGTGTATTTCGCTCTCAAGCGCCGAGGGCTTCTTAAGCGCAACTCATTCGATCTTCCGCACATCGTTCTGAACCAAAAGGTTTCGTCCCTGGTTGACCTCCATGAATCGCTCCAGGGCACCCTTACGGATGATGGTCTTGCGTCCCACTTTGAGAACCGGCAGCTTGCCCCATTCCACCAGTTTCCGCATGGTGTTGCGTCCGATCCCAGTGGTTTCTGCCGCTTCTTCGATGGTCAGTCCTATTTTGCCTACACTCATTTCGCTTACCTCCTTTTCAAAATACTCGTTTTGCAACGGTTGTACCATTATTATACTTAGTTTGCTATTACTTGTCAACGCATTTTGCAACGCTATATATGAATAAACTTAAAACAATATGGAAATAACTATTGCAAATTGCAACGGCATGTGCTACAATGATGTCAACGGAGGTGAAAAGCCTATGAATGAACCAAATGTGTTCACCGCAAAACAAGTCGGTGAGAGAGTCAAGGAGAGAAGAACGGAACTGAATTTCTCCATGGGCGATCTCGGCAAGCGACTTGGTGTAAACAAATCCACCATACAGCGCTATGAATCCAAGGGTGTCGATCCTGAGAAACGGTATCTTGTCATTTCCCTGGCAGACGCACTTCTGACAACCCCGGAGTGGCTGACCGGACTTTCCGAAGATAAGGAATACGACGGTTACACCAAAAGCAAAATGAAGCTCGATGAACATCTTGAAAGTTTTCTGAAAGAGATGGACAGTGTGGTTGGCTCTGAAACCTATCAGCAGTTCCTGACAGGCCACCTGTGCAACATCATCGATCTGTACTCCGTATATGCGGTGCATTTTGCAAGAGCTATGGAAAAGACGGATCAGGTAGCTACCGATGAAGGACTGAAAGAATCTCTCATTCGTTATGCCATCGAATCCGGTGCCATTGTGGAACGGGTCTACCAACAGGAGATGAATCCCATCATTGAGGATATGAAGCGCTACATGGACGGACTGTTACATATCCACGATTACGGCAAGGGTGGCAAGATCACAAGTGACTTGTTCAAGCTTCCCCTGGAAGCCCGTGACCGACTGAATGGAAACAACGACTAACCGTGGCACTTTGACAGCTAAATAAGAGCATTGTAAAAATGCAAAAAGGCCGATTGCAGCAATACAATCGACCAGTGACATTATTTCACGCACAGCATATGTCGCAGTTCCGATTGCCACGGATGAGAAAGGAGACTAAGTATTATCTATGGCAAAAGGATCTGTAAGAAAAAAGGGTAAGAAGTGGTACTACCGCTTCTACATCGAAGACGAAAGCGGCAACAGAGTTCAAAAGGAGTTCCCTGGAACCGAAAGCAAGGCTGAAACAGAAGCCATGCTCCGCAAGGCGATGGAAGACTACGATTCCAAAAAGTTCGTAGCCAAGTCTGATAACATGACGGTAGGTGAATTGCTGGATCTATGGGTGGAAGAAAGTCTGAAACCCAGTAACCTCAGTAATGGCACCGTAATGTTATATCAGAGTACTGCGGAAAGAATCAAGAAGCACCCTATCGCCAACCGGAAGCTGAAATCCATCACCATGGAACATCTGCAAGCCTATGTGGATCATCTCTGCTTCGGTGGTAAATCCCCGGATGGAACACCGACCCAGCCTCTCAGCAAAGGTTATCTGCGGCAGTTTGCGGCGGTACTTCAACGGGCATTCAAGTTTGCCGTATTCCCCAAGAAACTGCTAACCTTCAATCCTATGGAGTATGTGGTATGGCGGTGGCAAACAGAGGAATCCGACCTCTTTGCGGAAGATGATGACGAGGAAGCAACTTCCAATGTGATCACCTATGAGCAGTACATCAAGCTGACGGACTATCTGAAGCAGAAAGAAAACCCGGCACTGCTGCCCATTCAAATCGCCTACTACACCGGATTGCGAATCGGAGAAGCTTGTGCATTAACCTGGCAGGACATTGACCTGGACAACCAGTGCCTGACCGTGCGGCGCAGTATGCGATACAACGGCAAACGGCACAAGACGGAGATCGGCACCACCAAGCGGAAGAAAATCCGTGCCGTGGACTTCTGCGACACTCTGGCGGCACTATTGCGAAAGGCCAAGACAGAGCAGAGCAAAAACAGCTTGAAGTACGGCCCTCTTTATTCCCTCAACTACTACAAGGAAGTAAGGGAAAAGAACCGGGTCTACTACGAGGTGTACAGCCTCCAGAGAACCGAGGAAGTACCGGAGGGGTATAAGGGGTTGTCCATGGTCTGTGTAAGACAGGACGGAGCCTTTGAATCCCCCGCAACGGTAAGCAGCGTCTGCCGCAGGGCGAGAAAGGTAATGCCTGACCTGGGAGAGTTCCATTTTCATCTGCTCAGACATACCTTCACAACCAATCTGCTGACCAATGGTGCAGCACCGAAGGATGTACAGGAACTTCTGGGACACTCCGATGTGGGAACTACCATGAACATCTACGCCCACGCAAACCGGGAAACGAAGCGATCTTCTGCCCGGATGCTCGACCAAGTGGTAAGCTGAGCATAAAAAAGTTTCCCTTGTTTTTCCTCATAAGGGAAGAATCAAGGGAAACTATATAAGGCAAGATGCAAACCAAGCGAAAAACCACCGTATACCACCATTTTTAAGTGGTTTTAGAGGATTTGTTAGATAAATTCCAATTTGTCGAACAGAACCGCAGCGCACCAAAGCCTCCCCTGTGTAAGGGGAGGTGGGCAAAATCTTCGATTTTGCTCGGAGGGGTTGTCAATCCCTCAGTCAAAAATCAGAAGATTTTTGACAGCTCCCTTTACACAAGGGAGCCTTGGGCGCCGTAAGCGCCAGTGCGATAAACCAAAATTTTTATTGGATGAATTGTCCTGTAGGCAGGTATTGCGCTTTTGAATGCACCGGAAACCTTATATCTAACCTCACACAATACAAAAGGAGGCACATTCTATGAAAAAACTGCAAAGAAGCCATGTTCTCAGCACCTATTTTGCCCCCAGAGGCCACGACCGTATGTATGCCCTGGGTATGCAGCTTGCTCAGCTTTATCTCTCCCCTTATGATAAGCTGATCGGTATTATCGGTGATGCCGGCAGCGGCAAAAGTGCCCTGATTCGGGGCATGTTCCCCGGTCTGGACTTAACCAATGATGATGACGGTGTGTATGTTCGCCCTCTGCCTCTGCTGGATCAGGGCTTTAGCTTCTTTACACCCCATACCTATCATGTGGATATCCGCTTTGAAAACGGTTTTACCCAGATGTCTGAGTTGGCAGATGCCATTTGGGCAGCACTGCAAAAGGGCAAGCGTGTAGTTGTAGAGCATTTCGATTTGGTGTACCCCCTTCTGGGCATGAATGCCCACCTGCTCATTGGTGTAGGCGAAAAAGTCCTGATTGCCCGGCCCAACATCTTTGGCCCTGACCCCCAGGAGATTTGCGATGTGGTATTTTCCTCTCTGAAGCATCGCCTTATGACCCACACCGCCGAGGATCTTTGCGAATTCTGTATGCCCCAGGAAGAACTGGCACGGTGTATTCACAGTGATGTGCAGCATGGCTTTGTCATGACCTTCCCCGGAGAAATGCCCAAATTCAACATTAAGGAGCTGGAAGAAAAGGTGCTGGAGATGATCGCCCAGGATCTTCCTATGACCTACATTGACCACAACCATGTTTCCATAGGCGGCACACCCCACCGCTGTACCGGCCCCCGTATTCATGTAACCAGCACCGGCCAGGTGGAGGGCTTCCGTTTGCTGAACCACTTTATTCCCGATAACCTCCATCACCAGTACCTGAT
>JAZQXK010000013.1:0-24461 GCA_045632785.1 Faecousia sp. | reverse complement strand
CCCAAGCAGAGTCAAGCAGACCCCAAGCAGAGTCAAGCAGACCCCAAGCAGAGTCAAGCAGACCCCAAGCAGAGTCAAGCAGACCCCAAGCAGAACCAACTAAATCATAATCATAAACATAATCAAAATCAAAAACAAAATCATAATCATCATGCTTCTGCAAGGGGGTTATAGGGGGAAAGGCGGCAGCGGCAGGGGTTAGAGATCCCGCTGTCCTTGGGGTACAATGATGGCAGGGTGAGGAAGCCCCGAAAAAAGCCCCCACGAAAGACCGTGAGGGCATGGATGCAGCTTTGATTTTGGCTTGGTTTTGGTTCGGTTTACGGGTTTTGGTCTGCCCGGTAGAGAAAGGTTACGATCTGGGCTCTGGTGCAGCTTGCCTGGGGGGTGAAGGCGGCGGCAGAAGTGCCTGTGGTGATCTCTTTTTCTACCGCCCAGAGGACAGCTTCGTAGTAATACTTCTCCGGGGAGATATCCCGGAAGGGACATCTGTCAGCTTCCGGTTGGGGAGAACCGGCGGCACGCCACAGGAAGGTCACCGCCTGGGCCCTTGTGCAGGTGCCCTTGGGGTCAAAGGCCGCAGAGCTTGCCCCGGTGGTGATGCCCTTTTCTACCGCCCAGAGAACAGGGGCGTAAAAATAGTCATCTTCTTCCACATCGGTGAAGGGGTTAATCATGGAAGCCGGCTGGGGCGCACCGGCGGCACGCCACAGGAAGGTAAGGATCTGGGCTCTGGTACAGGAAGCACCGGGAGAGAAAAGGGTGGCAGAGGTGCCTTTGGTAATGCCGTTTTCCACCGCCCAGAGGACAGCATCGTAGTAAAACTTTCCCTCTTTTACATCGGAGAAGGGGTTTTTCACATAGGGCTGCCAGGTCACATCCTCCCCCAGGGCAGTACGCACCGCTTCTGTCCAGGTGGTGTCGTTCACCGGATAAAATGCCTGCGCCGGAGTGTAGAGAAACACATCTGCTCCGAAGGCGGGGGCATGGCCTGTAAAGGTGATCTCATTCAGGCCGCAGAAAGCAAAGGCATTGTCCCCAAGGTAGCTGACCCCTTCCGGCAGGGTGATCGTGCGCAGGCTGTTGCACCAGGCGAAGCACCAGGGGCCGATACACGCCAGGGACTGCGGCAGGCGCACCCCGGACAGGGCGGCGCAGCTATAAAAGGCATCCTCGCCCAACTCTTGCAATCCTTCCGGCAAGGTAACCTTGGATAGTTCTGCGCAGTCACCAAAGGAATCTGCACCCAGGCGCACCGCAGAAGGCAGGACGGCATATGTACCCGACAGCTTTTGGGGGGCTCTGACCAGAGTTTTTCCGTCCTTGGTGTAAAGAACACCGGAAGCATCCGTAAAGAAGCAGGAATTTTCCTCTGCTGAGATGGATGCCAGGCTGTAGCAATTCCGCAGGGCGAAGTCCCCGAAGAAGGTCAGACTACCAGGCAGGCGGATCTCCGGCAGGCTTTCGCAGTGCCAGAAGCACCAAGCGCCAATGCTTTCCAGCCCATCCGGCAGGGATACGCTTTGCAGCTTCTTCAAATGGGCAAAGGTACAATCACCCAGGCCGGTAATACCGGGGCTGACCACCGCTTTTTGGATCTTCTCCCGGAGGGGATACCAGGGAATTTGGATAGACTCCGGGTAGGAGACGGTTTCCCCGGTGCCGGTGAGGATCAGAGTGGCGGTGGCTTCCTCAAAGACCCAGGTGATATGCTCGCCGCAGGTGCCGGAAGTAACTTCCTGGGCTGTTGCAGGAGCGGGAAGCAGGGACAGAAGCAGGAAAAGGGTCAGGAGTAGGGACAGAAGCGGTTTTTTCATATAGAACGCCTCCTAAGAGCAGTTGGCATGGGACAGTTGAGAACGGACAGTGCTGCTGTAAATTTTGGTTTGTCGGGAAGTATGGGATACACCCTTTGTAGGGGCCGGATACATCCGGCCCGTTCCGCACTGCAAATTTGTACGAATTCGCCCTAAATGGTACTGTTTTTCAAACTTTTCCGCCGGACCGGATATATCCGGCCCCTACGGTCTTCTATCGAAAACTGCCCGATAAATCGGAATTTTGCAAACATCCGGGATGGGGTATGGGCATCTGCCTTAACTATAGAGGACGGTTCTTCCAAAGTCAAGAACGATTGCAAAAGGCGGCACAGCCTTTTGCGCCATGCCGCCTCTTTCCTTTAGGAAGTTAGATTATCTCCCCGGCAAGATACACAGCCTTGCGGTTCAGTTCCCCGTCACACAGGACAAAGTCCGCAACCTTGCCGTTTTCAATGGAACCAACCTCATGGAGGCAGCCCAACTGACGGGCAGGATTCCAGGTAGCGGCACGGATGGCATCCTCTCTGGGAATACCGAAGGAGATCACCCGGCGCATGCAGTCATAAAGATTGGTGGCAGAACCGGCCAAAGTGCCCCCCTCCAAGCGTGCAACACCGCCAGACAGGTAAGCCTTCTGACCGCCGATCTCATACTCGCCGTCGGGCATACCGCAGCAGCGGAGAGAATCAGAAATCAGCACCATACGGCTTGCCCCGAAGACCCGGAAGGCGAAGCGCACAGCGGCGGGATGGACATGGAGTCCGTCACCGATCAGCTCAGCACTGACGGTTTCTGCTTCCGCACCGGCAGCGATGGGGCCGGGCTCTCTGTGATGCAGGGGGTTCATGCCGTTGTACAAATGGGTCAGATGGGTAGCACCGGCAGCAATACCCTTGGCAGCATCCTCATAGCCGGTATCGGTGTGGGCAAGGGAAACCGTGCAAACCTTGCTTGCCTTGCGGATAAAGTCCTCCGCACCGGGAAGCTCGGGGGCTACATCGGCAATCTTGATCAGGCCGCCGCAATCGTCGTTCAGCTTTTTGAAAGCATCAAAGTCAGGCAGGCGCAGATATTCTTCGTTCTGTGCGCCCTTACGCTTGACACTGAAGAAAGGCCCCTCCATATGGATACCACGGACAGTGGCAACGCCCTTAGGGGCTTCATCCAGAATACGGCGGGCGGTGGCATAAGCCTTGGCAAGCTGCTCATAGGGCAGGGTCAGGGTGGTGGGAGCCCAGGAGGTAATACCGCAGGAAGCCATATATTTACACATGGCATAAAGCCCCTCGAAACTGCCGTCAGAGAAGTCATAGCCGGAGTTGCCGTGGGTATGTACATCAATGAGGCCGGGGATCACATAAGCCCCTTTCAGATCAATGGCATCCGGGGCGGCTTCCCCTAAAACATTGGTAAATCTGCCGTTTTCTACGGAGAAATTGCCCTTTTGGAAGCGAAATTGGGAGGTATAGATCGTAGCATTTTTATAATTCATAGCAAACGCTCCTTTTTTCTTTATGAAAGCTTCTGCAAATATTATAGTATTTCCCGGGGTTAATTGCAAGGAGCAGCAAGGTTGGAAGCCACCCTTTTCGGTGCATATTTCCATGGAGTTTTTGGTGAAATCCAGTTTCTATAAAATCACCGGACAGAGAAAACCTCCCGGAAAGGTTTTCTCCGGGAGGCTGGGATATGGGATGATTACTCGGCGTAACCTCTGTACAGGAAGGTGACAATCTGGCCTCTGGTGCAGGTGTTATTGGGGGCAAACTTCGTTGCGCTGGTGCCGGTAGTGATCCCATTTTCCACCGCCCAAAGGACGGCATCGTGGTAATATTTATCCGCAGGCACATCCCCGAAGGGATTGTTTGCACTGGTGGGTGTGGGACTTCCTTTGGCTCTCCACATAAAGGTTACAACCTGGGCGCGGTTGCAGGCACCCTTTGGGTTAAATTTGGTGGCACTTGCACCGGTGGTGATGCCATTCTCCACTGCCCACAGAACTGCCTTGTAGTAGAAGTCATCAGAATCCACATCGGTGAAGGGGTTGTTGGTTGCAGTGGGCTCAGGCTCGCCGGCGGCACGCCACAGGAAGGTGACGATCTGGCCTCGGGTGCAATCTTTGTTAGGGGCGAAGGTAGTAGCAGTCGCACCGGTGGTGATGCCGTTTTCGTATGCCCAAAGGACAGGCTCGTAGTAGTATTTGTCAGAGGGGACATCGGTGAAGGGGTTGTTCCACGGCTCCGCTCCCGGTGCATAAGCAATCCATGTAATTGTCCCGCCGTAGTCTCGCATTACCTCAGAAGTCCAAGTGGCGTTGCCCTCCGGATAATAGGCGGTAGCAACTATATCTCCAAACAAATCGCCCCACCAAGTAATTCCGGGCGCATCGCCAAGGAAATAGATCGTCTTCAGACCAATACATCCGTAGAAAGGATTGCCGTGAATGAGAGTCACACTATCTGGGATACTGATGCTGGTCAGCCCGGTGCAGCCACTGAAAGCCGATTCAATGGTACTTACTCCTTGTGGAACGGTATACGCCCCTGCCAAAGCACCCGGAGCTCGAATCAGCTCAGTCTTTTCCTTGTCGAATAATACTCCCCGCTCGTCGCTGGAATAATAAGGATTGTTTTCATTTACCCAAATTCCAGTCAGGCTGGAGCAACCATTGAAATCACCCCCAGTAGCTCCGGTCACGCTATCCGGCAAGCTGATGCTGGTCAACTTGGAGCAGCCACCAAAAGCCCCATAAATGGTGCTTACTCCCTGAGGGACGGTATACGCCCCCGCCAAAGCCATAGGAACCCGGAGCAGTTCTATTTTCTCCTTATCAAACAATACGCCGCAATCGTCACTGGAGTAGTTGAGGTTGTTTTCGTCCACCCAAATTCCAGTCAGGCTGGAACAATCATCGAGAGCCATATAATAAATATCAGTCACACTATCCGGGATTCTGATACAGGTAACCTCAGTGCAGCCACAAAAACCATAGCTATCAATCGTGACCACGCTGTCAGGAACAGAATATTCTCCTGTCAAAGCACCCGGAGCACGAATCAACATGGTCTTTTCCTTGTCGAATAATACTCCCCGCTCGTCACTGGAATAATAAGGATTGTTTTCGTTTACCCAAATTCCAGTCAGGCTGGTGTTGCCATAAAAGGCGATTGCCGCATGATTGGGTACATCCATATTTACATGTTCCACACTGGATGGAATCCAAACACCGGTGATGTTCCGACAGTCCGCAAAAGCCGCAAGAGCGATACTCTCCACCCCGTCTGGAACGATATAGTCTTCCGCTAGCGCACCAGGAGCCCGAATCAATACTGTTTGCTCTTTGTCAAACAACACACCCTTGTCATCGCTGGAATAATAATCATTGTTTTCGTCCACCCAGATTCCGGTCAGGCTGGAGCAATTTTCAAAAAGATCACTCCAGCTGTTATCCCAACTACAAGTGTCGATATCCTCCACATTCGCCGGGATATGAAGGGTGGTAAGACTGGTGCAGTCCTCGAATGCGCTATACCCAATGCTGGTCACACTCTCCGGGATGTTGATGCTCACAAGATTGGAGCAGCCAGAAAAGGTATGTTGCTCGATGCTGACAAGTCCTTCCGGAAGGACGATTCCAGTAATACCGGAGCAGCTATGAAACGCCGCAAATTTAATACTGCTCACACTGTCCAAAACCTCATAGTGCCCAGCCATCAGCTTAGGTGCCAGATATAATGTAGTTTTGTCCTTGCTGTATAAAACGCCCCGGTCATCAAGAGAAAGGTATTTTGCTCCCTCCTCCACCCGAATCTCGGCGAGATTTTCGCAGGCAAAGAAAGAGATGGCATCTACATCCGCAACATCGGCACCCATTACAACGACCTTGATCTCATCGTCATGTCCATCCCAAGGGGTTCCTGTGTGTTCTGTATCCCACATATCCCCTTCCCCTGAAATGGTAAGGGTTCCCTCACTATCCAGCGCCCAAGTGAGATTCTCTCCACAAGTGCCGGAAGCCACAACATCTGCCGCCCAAATGCTGCCACTGGGCATCATCCCCAGCACCATGCACAGCACCAGCAGCATACTAACAATCCGCCGCATTTTCATGTAAGTTTCCTCCTTTAATTCCGTCATAAAATAAAGACACATCCTCAAAAGCATCTATGAAGTTGTGCCGCAGGATTATTTTACCACAGCAACACCGAAAATGCAATTCTCCAAAATCTCCTTTTGAAAAAATTTTACCTTTTCTTGCACTCCCCCTCCCTCTATGCTATACTAAACACACCAAATTCCGGGAGGCGAGATTATGTTCAAGCCCTGCTGTGACCATCCCCACACCGTCCCCTACAGCATCGACCACGACCCCAAGCCCCTGAATCTGCCGGAGGATCTCACCGAAGCCATTGAGCGGCTTTTGTGGTACATTCCCAATATCCCCTCCCGGCAATCCAAGCCCCACGAGCTCATCGACAACCCCATTTACAGTGAGTTTTGTTTCCGCTATATTTGCTACCGCATCGGTATGCGCCGGGAGGATGTTCTGTGGGTGCAGGACATAGACAGAGAGCTGATGCGCCCCTTTGAGGGAAGAATCTGCGTAAACTGCCAAAAGCTGATTCTAAAGCCCAGTACCCGCACCAAAACTGCCGACCTTCTGCGTCACATCCGCAACTGCATCGCCCATGGCTATTTTAATCTCTGTGGAGATATGCTCATCGGCTTTGACTACGACACCAGCCGCAAGCGGTACACTGCCGTCATCAAAATTCGCCCAAAGACTCTCCTGCAAGCGCTTCAACTTTTGGATGAAGAAATTACCAAGGAGCATTTGTTCCGCTATGCCTTCCGGGAACTGGGTTATGAGGTACAGATGCAGCCCCGGGAGCTTTGGGGGGATATGATCCTCACCGGCAAGGGTAAGCGCTACTGCGTAGAGATCAAAATGCTGGAAAATACCTCCCCCTATCTCAAAGACGATACCTTCCGCAAGCTCCTGCGGGACTTTTCCGCAGCCAGAGAAGTACCCAGGGATGCCCAGCCGGTACTGATTCTGGATACCGGGCGGCTGACCCGGAATGCCAAATTGCTTCTGCGCCGTTCCCCTGTGCGGGTCATGGATCTGAACGCCATTGAAAAGCTGATCCAGGGAATCGACGTGCTGGAAGATGGATAGCCCGCAGCTAAAATGCACCTCTATAAAATCGCACAGCCCTGCTCTTTTTACGGAGCAGGGCTGTATTCTTTGTGCAGTGATAGCCTTACTTTTTCCGCTTAAACAGGCCGTGGCGGTTGCAGTAGTAATAAAGCTGTCCCATTCCCCGAAGCTGCATTCTGGTTTCCCCATTGCCCTCCGGGTAAAACTTTACCATCTGGATACGATCCGTAGTCACGAAGGCCAAAAAAGAGATAAAATGCTCCTTGGTCATAGGGTGGTGGACTGTCACAAACTGCTCATCTTCCACATTTTCCACTGTAATGCCGTGGTCCTCGTCCGGTTCTTCCGCCTCCAGTGGAGGCAATGTCACACCGCAGCAGCTTACCACGGCATTCCCCATAGAGTGAATGGCATTGCCGCAGATGGGGCACACATAGAACTTGCCCCGGAGCATATTTCCGGACACGTTTTTATTTGTAATGGCCTGGCCGTTCATCAGCTCAATGACGGAGATCCCCAAGGCTTGCGCAAGGGGCTGCAAAAGGGAAATATCCGGCAGACCCCTGGCGGTTTCCCATTTGGATACACTCTTACTGCTGACACCCAGCTTGTCTGCCAGTTCCCCCTGGGTCAGCTTGCGGCTTTCTCTTAGCTGCCGGATGATTGCTCCGGTTACATAGGTATTCATAAATGTCACTTCCTTTCTAAGGGAATCATAGCATAAAGGGGCAGGGCGGGCAACCTATGCTTCGTAGGAGAGGCTTCCTCCCCTTTTGTCATATAGCCTTGATCTCCCCTTCAATCCGCCTATAGACCGTTCTGCGCATAGTAAGATAGCAAGCCAAGCCGCCCAGCACATTGGAAATCGGCTCTGCCATAAACACGCCCAGCACCCCGAAGCCCATCCGGGGCAGCAAGAGTGTCAGGGGGACAACAATGATGGCTTTCCGCAGCAAAGAGAAGAAGATGGCGTGCTTTGCATCCCCCACAGCCTGGAAGGTGGTCTGCCCCGCAAACTGGAAGGACATGAAGACAAAGCCGAAGAAGTAGATCTTCATAGCCTCGATGCCCGGAGCTACCATGGAAAGGTCATCGCAAAAAATCCCAAACCAGAATTTAGGCAGCAGTACCACCAGGATCCATGCCGCCATGGTATACCCCGTGCCGATGAAGGTGTTGAACCGGATGCCGGAGCGAACCCGGTCATATTTCTTTGCGCCGTAATTATAGCTGATCACCGGCTGTGAGCCGCTGGTCATGCCGGAAACCGGCAGAGAGAAGATCTCCCGGACGGAGTTGGTTACAGTCATAATGCCCACATACAAATCCCCGCCGAAAATTTGCAGGGTAGCATTGCAGGTAACCTGCACCAGGCAGTTCGTTCCCTGCATGATGAAATTAGCCGTACCCAATTTGCAGATGTCTTTGGTAATGTCCCAGCGGATCGCCATATTTTTGCGCTGCAAAGAGATCAGAATGTGCTTGCCTGTAAGGAAGCGCAGCACCCAAACTGCCGACACGACCTGGCTGATCACCGTAGCCAGAGCCGCTCCGGAAACGCCCATATCCAAAGCAAAGATAAAAATCGGGTCTAAAATAATGTTGCAGACAGCGCCAATGGTAACGGAATACATTCCGATCTTCGGGAAGCCCTGGGCGTTGATATAGCCATTAAGACCTGTGCTGAGCATGGAAAACACAGTGCCGATCAGGTAAATATACAAATACTCTCTGGCATACAGGAAGGAATCCTCGCTGGCACCAAAGGCAAACAGAATGGGCTTCATGAAAATATAGCCCACTGCGGTGAGAATCAGGGAGCTGCCCAGCAAAAGGGCGCAGGAATTGCCCAAAATCCTGCCTGCCTTCTCCTCATTCCCCGCTCCCCGCTCAATGGAGAACAGGGGTACGCCTCCATTTCCAAACAAGGCCGTAAAGGCCATAATCAGGGAAACCACAGGAAAAGTCAGCCCCACGCCGGTGAGGGCCATGCTGTTGCCCTCCCCCATGTGACCCAAATAAACACGGTCCACCACATTGTAAAGAAGGTGTACCAGTTGGGCAATGGTCAAAGGAATCGCCTGGGATACGATCCGCTTCCACACCGATCCTGTGGAAAAATCAACTTTTGCGGTTTTCTGTGTGATTGCCATATGCGCTCCCGCCTCCTAAAGCACAGCACAAAATCGAATCTGTCGCAGTGATTATAGCACATAGTGCCGAAAAATGCCAGAAGTAAAGTCCCATGTTCAGCCCCTTGGTTGCAGAGAATGTATCCGTCCGGCGGTCCAGACGAAACGGAGGCCCTCTTTGTGTGATAACATCACGGAAGGCGGCATACGGTTGGGATATACTACAGCCATAAGAAGCAGCAAGGAGGTATGACCTATGAGATTAAAAGACAAAGTCGCCATCATCACCGGGGGCAGCCGTGGCATCGGCTACGCCACCGCCGACAAATTTCTGCAGGAAGGCGCCACCGTCATTCTGACCGCAAGCACCCAAGGCTCCGCTGATAAGGCTGTTGCACAGCTCAAAGAGAAATACCCGGAGGCTACCGTAGCCGGTATCAGCCCCAATCTTGCCAGTTTGGAATCTGTGAGAGGGGCTTTTCGGGCAGCCACAGAAAAATACGGCTGTGTGGATATCCTGGTAAACAATGCCGGTGTTTCCGAAAGCACCCCATTTATGAACTATACGGAAGACACCTTCGATAAGGTTATGGATCTGAATGTGAAGGGCGTGTTCAATGCCACCCGGGTGGCGGCAGAGTGCATGGTAGCCAGGAACAAGGGGGTCATTCTCTCCACTTCCTCCATGGTCAGCATTTCCGGACAGCCCAGCGGATTTGCCTACCCGGCTTCCAAGTTCGCAGTGAACGGCCTGACCGTATCTCTGGCAAGAGAGCTTGGCCCCAAAGGGATCCGCGTCAATGCAGTGGCACCCGGCATCACCGAAACCGACATGATGAAGGCCGTTCCCAAAGAGATCATTGACCCCATGATTGCCCAGATCCCCCTGCGCCGTCTGGGGCAGCCCGAAGACATTGCCAATGCCTTTGTGTTCCTGGCTTCCGACGAGGCCAGCTACATCACCGGCGTTGTGCTGAGTGTAGACGGTATGGCACGAAGCTAAAGGAATCTGCCGGATAAACAGTCCGGCAGATTTTTTATGGGACACCTCAAAAAAACGTCTTTTATGTGATGTTATCACAGAAAAGCAGAATGGATCCCGCTATAATAAGGCCATAAATAAAAACAAAGAAAAACAAGGAGGGCTAACCAATGGCCGCTATCAATATTAGTAACAATAACTTCCACGACGAGGTTGTAAATTCCGAAAAGAAAGTTCTTCTGGACTTCTGGTCCCCCCGTTGCGGCCCCTGCCGCATGGTGCTTCCCCTGGTATCCGAGATCGCCAAGGAGCGTTCCGACATTAAGGTCGCCAAGATCAATGTGGACGAAAACCCGGAGCTGGCCAGCCAGTTCAGCATTATGACCATCCCCACTCTGATGGTCATGGAAAAAGGCAGAATCCTCAACCAGGCCGTAGGACTGAGATCCAAAAACGCAATTCTTGCAATGCTTTAAGGAGGTATAAATATGCGCTTCTTCGATCTTCTGAAAGGTGCCAAAAAAGGCGCTGTAGATTATGACAACACCGCAGGAGTAATCCTTCTGGATGTACCCACCCCCGGAAATGCCGGAAAGGGCGTATTCCCGGCAGTAAAAATGTAACGACGCAACATAGACAAATAAAGCCTAAAACAACAACCACGCTTTCCAAGTTCGGAAGAGCGTGGTTTTGCCTGTTATTCACTTAGTTCTTCCAGTTTCTCCCTGTGGGTGATCTCCACAACGCCACGGGACAGCTTCACCATGCCTTCATTTTGGAAATAGCGGAGCATCCGGGTGATGACCTCCCGGTGAGAGCCTAAATGGTTGGCAATGGCTTCGTGGGTGATTTTCAGCTTGTCCGTTCCTTCAATGGCAGCCTCCTCCAGCAAAAAGGCTGCAACCCGCTTGTCTAAGCTTTTCCACATGATCTGCTCGATCAGCCACATCACATCGGAGAACCGGGTGGCCATCAGCTCATTGGTATAGTTGGCAACCGGTGCGGACTGGGCCATAATGCTCCGGTAAACATCCACGGGAATAACCCACAGCTCTGTATCCTTTTCCGTTGCGATAAACACTTCAAACTGGATGGAGGGCATCATGCAGGAGGCAGAGAACAGACAGATATCCCGGTCAAAAAGCCGATAAAGGGTAATCTCCCGCCCCTCTTCCGAGAGGATATAGACCCGGAGCTGACCGGATTTAATCAGCAGCGGCCCAGCGCAGTCCAGATTGCCGTTGTGAACGATCGTGCCCCTGGGGACTTTTTGCAGCATCAGGCGGCCTTTAACCTGCTCCTGCTGGGCAGCGGTCAGCTTGTTCCAGATGGGAAAATAGTTCTGAAAATCCATGGTGATGCCTCCCTTCTTTCCATAGTATATCGGTTTCGGAGCGGACTGTCAACAAGGAAGCCGGGAGAACCCCTTGGAAAAAGGGCAGTAATCTGGGGCTTTCCCCTAAATCACCGCCCTTTTCATTTACTGATAAACCTTCAAAGGTTTTTATATGGCACACTTAGAAAGCTGCCAGAATCTCCGGAGTAAGCTCTTTTGCCAGAGTTGCAGCCAGTTCTGCGGTGCTTTCAAAGTCCTCATAGGCGGTGATGCCTGCCATAGCATGAATATAGCGCACAGGAACACCGGCAACCACCACAGGAACGCCGCCGTTGGACAGGTTAATCATGGCAGCGTTATTTCCGCCGCCCTCCCGGACGGATGCCTGGGCCTTGATGCCGTGAGCCTTTGCCGTTGCCAGAACCCAGCGCTGGAACCGGGGGGAGCAGATCACAGAACGGTCCAGATAGCGGAACATGGGGCCGCACTTCAGAGCAGTCTGGATTGCGTAGGGCTCAGTAAAGGTGTCGTCCGCAGGGCAGCCCTCGAAGCAGATTGCAATATCCGGCTTCACTTTCTCCACAGCAACCTGAACGCCCCGCTCCCCCACCTCTTCCTGGGAGGAGATCACGCCAACCACATCAAAGGGCAGGTCACAGCCGTCCAATCTGCGCAGGGTTTCCACCAATGCAGCAACACCGATGCGGCAGTCAAAGGCTTTGCCAAAGAACAGACCGTGTTTTTCGTCGAAGCTGCAGGTTGTAGCAGGCACCACCGGCTCACCGATTCCAATGCGGAAGTCTTCTGCTGCCTCCTGTGCGCTTCGGGCTCCCACATCAATGAAGAAGTCCTGCAGTTCAAGAGAGGCGCTGGTATTGCCGCCGGAAAAATGAGGCGGCTTTAGCCCAATGATTCCCCGCACATATTCGCCGTCTATATTTCTTATAAGCAGCTCCGAGGCTGCCAGACCTTTGGGATCCATCCGTCCCAGTCCAAGGAAGCGCAGTGTTCCGTTGGGCTTAATGGAATGGATCATAAAGCCGACTTCATCCCCGTGGGCATCCAGCATCAGCACCGGTTTTGTGCCGGTGTGATTTTTGCGGTAGATGTACAAATTACGGACTTTGTCCTCTTCAAAGGTACAGATATCTTCCAGTGCGGTTCTTACAACCTCCAGAACCGCATCCTCAAACCCGGAAGGACCGGGCGCATCGGAAAGGGCTTTGATCAGATTGACCTTTTCTGCTAAAAACTCCATTCTCCTGCCTCCATCTTATATATTGGGTCATTTTTCTGAAGCAAGGACTAATACCGCCTTCATTCAGATATTAGGGAACAAGACAATTATACCATATTGCCATGGTAATGCAATATAAAATTCGCAGTATAACCCCAGTGCCATTTTGAAAAAGCAGCCGGCTCCATGGGGCAAGGGTATAAACATCGTTCCGCTCTGCATTCTCTAAGCTTTTTTACAATTTTTATCATAAGATGTTTTATGCTTTGCCTTCTTCCAAATTTCGGTGCTTTTTCCCACAAAATGCAATCATATTTGCTTTTATTCCGGCAATGCTATGGTTGCGGAAAGAAACGATACTCTCCACCCGGAAAGTATCGACTTTCCGGGAAAATGAAACAAAGGAGAGAAATGTTATGAGCAACAAGAACAACAACCAGATCAACATTCCCGAAGCCCGCGAGGCCATGGACAAGTTCAAGATGGAAGCCGCTTCCGAGGAAGATGTATTTTCTACATCTTAAACCATACCCATTATGTAAGACCCATAAATACTTATTACACCTGCGTTTCTTCCAATTTGCTTACATAATCGGGAATAACTAAATATGGTAGCATAAGTCGCTTGTCGTTCAATCCGAACCGCAGGCGACTTTTTGTTTCAAAACACCACAGAAAGGAGCATACTCTTGAGCGCACAAATCACCGCAATAACCAACCAAAAAGGCGGCGTTGGCAAAACAACCTCTACCGTCAACTTGGGAGTTGGCCTTGCAAGAGAAGGTAAGAAGGTGCTGCTTGTGGACGGAGATCCACAGGGCAGCCTGACAATCAGTATGGGCATTCAGGACCCGGATTCGCTGACGGAAACCCTTTCAACCCTTATGCTTGCAGAAATGGAGGACAAGCCTATTCCACCGGATTACGGGATCATCCATCATTCAGAAGGTGTTGACCTTCTACCCGGCAATATTGAACTATCCGGTGTAGAACTCAGCTTGGTCAATACCATGAGCCGGGAACTTGTTTTGCGGAATGTTCTTAACCGGCTCCGCAGCAACTACGATTACATTTTCATTGACTGTATGCCTTCCCTTGGCCTTATGAACATCAATGCCCTGGCTGCATCTGATAGTGTAATCATCCCTTTGCAACCTCAGTTCCTTTCTACGAAAGGTCTGAACCTACTGCTGCGATCTATCGCGCGAGTCCGAAAGCAAATCAACCCCAGACTCCGCATTGACGGAATACTATTCACCATGGTGGACAGTCGCGCAAACAATGCCCGTGACATTATTTCCTCTTTGCGCTCTGCTGTTGGAGATAGCATCCGGGTGTTTAAGGCAGAAATCCCTCGATCTGTCCGTGCTGCAGAAGCTGCCGAAAATGGCAAGAGCATTTTCAAGCATGATCGCCGGGGCAAAGTTGCGGAGGCCTACACAGCACTATCGAAGGAGGTGAGCAATCTTGGCAGAGAAGCACATCGACCTAGGCCTGACGGCGCTAGATGAGCTGTTTATGACTGAGGAAGGCCGCAAGGAAAGCCGCCTTCCCCGAATTCACGACATTCCCCTTGAGCTGATAGATGACTTCCCTGATCATCCCTTCAAGGTTCGTCTTGACGAAGATATGGATCAGCTGGTCGAAAGCATCCGAAGCAATGGGATTATCACCCCGGTTACACTCCGCAAAAAGGATGATGGTCGATATGAAATTGTATCCGGGCATCGCAGAAAGAAAGCGTGCGAGCTTGCAGGCTTGCCCTCAGTGAAGTCAGAGATTCGGGATATGACCAGAGATGAGGCTATTATCTTAATGGTGGAATCCAATCTCCAACGCTCTGTGATTCTGCCAAGCGAGAAGGCCTTTTCCTATAAAATGCGGCTGGAAGCCATGAAACGGCAGGCTGGCAGACCGTCCCTGGGAAATTGTGTCCCACTGGGACACAATTTAGTTGGAAGGTCGCGTGAAATCGTAGCTGCGGAATCTCCCGACAGCAATACCCAGATCCAAAGGTACATTCGCCTCACATATTTGCAACCGGCTCTGCTCGACATGGTGGACGAAGGAAAAATCGCCTTGCGGCCGGCAGTGGAGCTATCGTATCTTACAGAGCAGGAACAACTTGATCTCATAGAAACCATCGGCTATGAAGATGCCACGCCGTCTCTGGCACAGGCCATTAAAATGAGAACCTTCTCAAAAGAAGGGCGGCTTAATGGCGATGTAATCTTGTCAATTATGTGTGAACAAAAGCCAAATCAGAAAGAGAAAATCAGCTTTCACACGGAACGACTAAAGCCGTATCTCCCCCAAAACATCAGCCCCAAGCAAACCGAGGATTATATTTTGAAAGCGCTTGAATATTATCACCGGTATCGCGAGCGAAAAAAGGAGCACAACAGATAATGAAATCTGAATCATACGCCGTGGGGGTAGTATACCCTTTTGGCGGCGGCATTGGCTTTCCCTGCCGTTCGCCCCCCTTCACACTACCCCCCCTATAAAACCTACTGACTTACTGAGAAGAAAGATTGTTGGTTGAAGTTTACAGACTTGAATAATGGCAACCCATAGGATATTATTGGCAGTAAGGAGGTGCCGATATGAAAAAGATGGTTGCCATTCTTTTACTACTCTCGCTTCTACTCGTGGGCTGTTGTCCCACCCCAAACAATCAGACAAATCTCCAGGCTGTTAAGCCTGACCACAATCCAATTCTCGCAACCGAAGAACCGCAAGCGGATGAGCAAGTTGAAACCACGCCTACAACGCAATCTGCAACGGAAGCCCACAATCCTGCCGAAACAGAAGGTCAGGACAACATGGAAGATTCACAAGCAGAAACAGAGCCTGCTGTCGATTCCACCGCTCCTGCAACGGAATCTACATCAACACCCACAAATCCAACCCACGGCGGGCAAAAAGATGATGCCCCCGAAGAAACGAAACCCAGCCCCACGGATCCAAATCCCACTCAACCCGCCACCGAATCCACAGAACCACCCCACACAGAACCCACCGTTCCTGCCACGCAGCCGCCCACTGAACCAGAGCCGGAATCCACCGAGCCACCACCTACCGAACCGGAAGGATGCAACCACGATTGGGAATGTGTCCACCACCCGGAAGAAGGACATTGGCTCTCCGGCATTGCTTGTGATTGCGGATGGGAAGCCTACGGCGATCCGGACGAGCTTTTGGATGCTTGGTATGCCCATGTCAATTCCTATACTCCGGCAGAAGCCCTGTTAGAGCATGGTGGATACGGAAGCATGGACCAATGGATCGTGGACAAGCCTGCATATGACGAGTGGGTATGCCGTCACTGCGGAGAACCGAAACCATAACCCCATACCCCAACAGCCTCTTGATGTCGAAAAACATCAAGGGGCTTTTTCTTTCCCCAAAATCCAAATAAGGAGGAAACCCTATTGAACACAACGAAGAAATGCCTTGCGCTTCTGCTGGTACTGGTACTATCCGCATCCTGTCTTCTTCTGGGTGTAGGAACGGCCTTCGCCTCAGAAACCCAAGGTGGTAGCTCCGGCTCCGAAATTGGTGATGGAGGCGGCGGTGGAGACGATGCAGGAGAAGGTGTCTGTAACATGGTTGCCGCCGGTGTGACCATGCAAATCGTCTACTACCGCTATGACCAGTGCTACAACCGTTACAACTCCCACGGAAGTGTCATTGACACCGTAAAGACCGGGAAAGCAATCCCATGGAATGACACCGGCAAAGACAAGGGCGAAACTGCCACCACGGTCTTTGACACCTTCACCATCACTCCCCACACCTTCGTAGTAAAAGCCCGGTGGGATGCTTACCCCTATGTGTACCACTTCCCCTATGAGAACCTAAAGGAAAACAAATGTAACTTCACCTGGGTCGGCTTTACCAGCTACTGGTTTCAAAGCAACAACCCCGGTGGAGAACCATCCACTTATCCCAGAATCGTCCGCAACAAGAAAGGTGGAAGCCTTGCCATTGAGCAGTATCTGGCAAAGATCATCTTGGGCAACAGTTACGGCGCATGGGACAAGCTGGATGTGGCAAAGGGCGAAACCGTAGCAACAGATTCCTCTCTCTATGCCGCCACATTGAAATATCTGGGCGCCAGTGACCTTGCCATTCAGAATTATCTGGATTCTTATCATGGCAAGTTGAGTGTTTCTCAGGATGGCGACACTCTGATTCCTACCCTTATCTGGTCTTGGGTGGGTGCGGAAACCCTGGACGGTAAGGGCCGTCTGTATACCATCGGGGATGTGGCTTCTACTGCCAGTGCCAACAAAAGCTGGCTCAGCACCGCATACACCTCCCCGGATGCCTGCAACCATGGCTTCGGAACTTGCTCCTGGATGAAAAACTCTACCGATACCATGGTCTGTAAGCTGATGTTGGGCGGCGATCACAGCTCAGATCACAATTCTGCCATCTGGAAAGAAAAAGGCTCGTCCAATCTCTTTGGAACAGGTCTTGTGAATCGCATCCAAACAGAGGTGGACGCCACTGCCGAGAACGGAACCAACACCTTCTATTACCTGAGAGGATATTGGACACCCTATGGCGCAGGAAGCGGTTCAGTTTCTCTGACAAAGACAAACGATGCCGGCACCAAAAATCTGGCAGGAGCAGAGTTTACCTTGTATCGAGATTCCGCTTGTACTGCTCCTGTGAACGGTGCCGACTACCAGAGTCTTTCCACTTCTGATGCCGGCTATGTCAGTGCCAGTGTCAGAAAGACAGATGCCAACGGCAAAGCGAAGTGGACAGGTTTGTATACCGGAACCTATTTCCTGAAAGAAACCAAGGCACCGGAGGGCTATAAGGTCAATGTGGATGCTTCCGGCAATGTAGAGGTCAAGGAAGTTCCCGTTGGCAAGGGAGACACCTCTCTCACCCTAACCAATGCCGAAAATGGCAAGCCTGTTTCTTTGAAGAAGTCCATCAACGCCTCCCAAAGCTGTATGGATCAAATCAAAGACAACCCTCTGTATTCTCTGGCAGGTGCGGAATACACCATTTCCCTGAATGGTAAAGTTGTGGAAATCCTTGTAACGGATGCTAAGGGCAACGCAAGCTCTGCCAAACATTACAAGATTGGCGATGTACTAACCATCAGGGAAACAAAAGCCCCCAAAGGATTCAAGCTGGACACCAGAACCTACACCCTTACAGTCACTTCCGGGGAGAATGTGATTTCTGTATCTGATATCCCCATTTTTGACCCGCCCTTTGTGCTGACCAAGGTGGACATGGATACCACCACGCCTCAGGGGGACGGTTCCTTCTCCGGGGCAGTCTTTCGGTGGGAGTATTTTCCTAATAATGATTGGAGCGGCACCCCTGCCCGGGCTTGGTACTTTGCCACCGATAATAATGGAAGATGTATCTACAGCAAGGATTTTCTTGCCTCCGGATACACCAGTGATGCGCTCTATGTATCTCCTGCGGGTGTGAATCAGCTTCCCCTTGGCACATTAAAAATCACGGAAGTCGAGAACTCTCTGGGTTACACGGCAATCACAAGTTCGCTGTACTGTTCCATTGTGGAAGATGCCTCCAAACCCAGCGGAGCCAAGCACATCTGGACGGAAGAATCTCTGGAAGTCCTCATGCAAATGGCCAACGGCGACTGGGGTGTATATGAGCCTATCGACACTGCCCTCTTTGGCTCTGTAAGCATTGAGAAGTACGATGCTGTCACCGGGAAGAAGCCCCAAGGCGAAGCGACATTGAAAGGCGCTAAGTTTGAGGTAACAAACAGCAGTGCAAATTCCGTGAAGGTCAACGGTAACATCTATTCACCCGGCGAAGTGATTTGTATACTCACTACGGATGCCAAGGGCTGTGCCAAAACCGAAAATATTTTCCCCATTGGCACCTACACCATTAAGGAATCCAAAGAACCTACCGGGTATCTACTGAACAAGGATTGGCAGAAAACCTTTTCTGTGACGGAAGCCAAGAAGGATCACAGCTTCACCTATGAGGCTGGTACAGGCTGTCCTGAAACCGTTATCACAGGCAAAATTCAGATCACAAAGAAGATCGTAAACACCGTCAACGGTTCCTCCGCAAAGGAGGTCGGGGCGGTGTTTGCTGTATCGGACAAGCGTGGCAGACCGGTGGATACCATCGTCACCGGAAAAGATGGGGTGGGCACAACCCGGGATCTGCCCTACGGCACCTACACTGTGAAGCAGGTTTCCGGACAGACCGGTACCCTTTTGTGCGACCCATGGACTGTCACCATTGACAAACATGGCAAGGTCTATGAATACACCAAGGAGAACCCTCTGTGGACGGCATCCGTTTCCATTCACAAGCAGGAAGCCGGAACGGTAACACCCCTTGTTGCAACCTTTGAGCTATGGGAAAGCATGGCAGATGGCACAGAAAAGGTTCTGGAAACCGGAACCACCGATGCAGAAGGCAACCTTACCTTCACCTACAAAATCGCATATAAAGATAGAGTCTGCAACCAATCCACCTACTTCATTCGGGAAAAGGAAGCACCTGTAGGCTATGAGCTGGACACCAAGCATTATCCTGTGTCCTGTAAGAGAAATGAGCAGAAGATTCTGGTGCATATGAACAATACGCCCATTCTTGGAAAGCTGGAATTGAGAAAGCAGTCCTCTACAGGAAAGCCCATGGAAGGTGTGGAGTTCCTGCTGGAATATTCTTTGGATGACGGAAAGACTTGGGATGCGGTCACCAAGCGGGAAGATGATACGGTCATCCTCCCCGGTTCTTGCACCAGCAAGGATCTGAAGGACGGTAAACTCCTGACCAATGCCGATGGTATTGCAGTGTTTGATGGTCTGCGAGTCTACACTGCTGAGGGCAAACCCATCTTGTATCGGGCAACGGAAACCAAAACTCTAAACGGCTCATCCCTGATGCCCGGCCCTATTTGGGAAGGGGATTTAATTGCAAGGATCATAGGCAAAGACCAATTCCATGTGATGCTGGGTGTTGTAAACTCCCCTGTTTTGGAACTGCCGGAAACCGGATCTTCTGCTCTCGTGCGTATCCCCCTGGCCCTTCTTCTGTGCGCCGCCGTCTGCACAGGCGCACTCCTGATCTTGCGAAAGAAGGAGACGGTCTAAAAAATGAAACAGCCCACAAGCCATGCCAGGGACCAGCCCTGGTTTTTTATTTTCCCTGGAACAACCAGCAACCGACTTTTAAGTCCATAGGTTTTAGGCCGCATTCAAAATTTGGTTTATCTTGCTAACTTGCAGGATATCGAAGCCTCCCTTGTGTAAAGGGAGGTGGGTCGCCGAAGGCGAGCCGGAGGGATTGCCTACCGCAGTTCCTTTTCGCCGAAATGCTAATTAGAATGGCAATTATCACTGCACAATCCCTCAGTCAGCTGCGCTGCCAGCTCCCTGAAGGTGAATTGGCCAAAGGCCAAGAGAAGCCGGCCTGGGCCGTTACACAAGGGAGGCTTTGGTACCCAGCAACCTTAGAAAGATAAACCAAAATTTACAGGCACACAGTCAACTGCCTCACAATTCCAAAGTAAGCTGCTTATCCTCCATATCCTCCGGCTTCAGGGGGCTTCCCGCTGCGGGAATGGTCTTGCCCTTATACCGGCTCTGGTTCACAATGCCTGTGCTGCTCACAAGGCACACTCTGTCCAAAGCAGCTTTCTTCCGCAGAGTCAGCACCCCTACGCCCTGGGTGGAGCGGGTGGTCTTGGGGGAAAGCAGGGCGGTGGAGAAAATCAATGCCTTTCCATCGGTGGAGTAGGCCACAGCCAGATCGTCTTCCTTTAGTGCCAGAATGGAACGGATGGGGCTCTTGTCGGAGAACGCGCCGGTGAGCTTCTTCCGGTTGGACTTGGTGTCGTAGCAGTTCATGGGAACTCTGGCGATCTTGCCGTTTTCAAAGCAGAACAGGAGGAAGCCCTCAAAATTCTCCGTCACGACCCCCTGCACCACAGCTTCTCCCGGCTCCACGCCCAGCTTGGAGGGCAGATAGTCACCCAGCAGGGAGGCTTTGCCGTCGTCAAACTCGCCCACCTTGGCCTTGTAGCACTGGAAACGGTCGGTGAACACCAGAAGCTCTGCCAAAGTGTTGGTTTCCAGGGAGAAGGCCAGACTGTCGCCTTCCTTGAACTTCTGCTCTCCGGAGGAGCGGAGGGACTGGGGTGTGATCTTCTTAAAGTAGCCCTCTTTGGACACGAAGACGGTCACGGGGCTGGCAGTGGGGGTTTCTCCTTCTTCTTCCTCGGCGGCGTTGTCCCACTGATAGAGGATCTCGGTTTTTCGCTCTGCGCCGTATTTCTTGGCTACGGCTTCCAGCTCCCCAATGATGATCTTCTTTACCCGGCGGGGGTTGTTCAGGGTGTCTTCCAGATCTTCGATCTCCTTTTCCAGATCGTCCACCTCGGCTACCCGCTTGAGGATGTATTCTTTGTTGATATTACGCAGGCGTATTTCTGCCACATATTCTGCCTGCACCTGGTCAATGCCGAAGCCGATCATCAAATTGGGGATGACCTCTGCTTCCAGCTCCGTTTCACGGATAATGGCGATGGCCTTGTCAATGTCCAGAAGGATGCGCTCCAGGCCTTTCAAAAGATGCAGCTTGTCCCGCTTCTTTTCCAGCTGGAAGTAGATTCGGCGGCGCACGCACTGGATCCGCCAGGCTGTCCACTCGTCCAAAATCTCCTTCACACCCATGACCTTGGGCATTCCTTCAATGAGAATGTTGAAGTTGCAGGGGTAGGAGTCCATGAGGGGGGTCAGGCGGTAGAGCTTTGCCATCAGCTTGTCCGGCTCTGCGCCCCGCTTTAAGTCGATGGTCAGTTTTAAGCCGGAAAGGTCGGTCTCGTCACGCATATCAGAGATCTCTTTGATCTTGCCTGCCTTGATGAGGTCTGCCACCTTGTCCATAATGGCTTCTGTGGTGGTGGTATAGGGGATCTCGTAAATTTCGATCAGGTTGCCTTCTTTCAGGTAGCGCCACTTGGCTCTGACCTTGAAGCTGCCTCTGCCGGTGCGGTAGATGGTTTCCAGCTCGTTTCTGTCATACAGAAGTTGGCCGCCTGTGGGAAAGTCCGGGGCGGGAAGGGTGTCCATCACATCATGGCCGGGGTTTTTCAAGAGAGCTACGGTGGTTTCGCAAACCTCTTTCAGGTTAAAGCCGCAGATGTTGCTGGCCATGCCGACGGCAATGCCGGTGTTGGCAGATACCAGCACATTGGGGAAGGTAGTGGGCATAAGGGCGGGCTCTTTCATGGTGCCGTCATAGTTGTCCACCATATCTACAGTGTCGGAATCAATGTCCCGGAACAGCTCGTTGCAAATGCCGTCCAGCCTGGCTTCTGTGTATCGGGAGGCGGCATAGGCCATGTCCCGGGAGTAGACCTTGCCGAAGTTACCCTTGGAATCTACAAAGGGATGCAGCAGTGCCCCGTGTCCTCGGGAGAGGCGCACCATGGTTTCGTAAATGGCGGCATCACCGTGGGGGTTTAAGCGCATGGTCTGGCCTACAATATTGGCGGATTTGGTTCTGCCCTTGGTAAGCAGACCCATCTCATACATGGTATAAAGCAGCTTCCGGTGGGAGGGCTTGAAGCCGTCGATCTCCGGAATGGCCCGGGACACGATAACGCTCATGGCGTAGGGCATATAGTTGATTTCCAATGTTTGGGTAATGGGCTGTTCTTCCACACCGCCCCGAAGCCCCATGACCCCAGGCACTTCCCGGCTTGCCGGCTGCTGTTCGTCTTTTTTCTTTTTTGCCATTTTTTACCCCTTCATTCTTTAAGAAAGGTCTGCCAGCTCCAGATACCGCTGGCCGTTTTCTGCGATAAAATCCTTTCGGGCAGTGAGATTATCCCCCAAAAGAATGTCAAAATACATGGCTGTCCGCTCCACATCCTCCGGCATGACCTTAATGAGCCGCCGGGTCTGGGGATTCATGGTGGTCATCCACATCATTTCCGGGTCGTTTTCGCCAAGGCCCTTGGAGCGGTTGATGGTGACCTTCTTACCTTCCAATTCCTTGAGGATCTGCACCTTTTCTGCCTCGTTGTAGGCAAACCAGGTCTTGTCCTTATAAATGATCTCAAAGAGGGGGGACTCCGCAATATATACATACCCTTCCCGAATGAGGGTGGGGGTGAGCCGGTAGAGCATAGTGAGAATCAGGGTGCGGATCTGGAAGCCGTCCACATCGGCATCGGTGCAGATGACTACCTTGTTCCACCGCAGATTGGCAAGGTCAAAGGAAGCCAGATCCTTGATCTTCTTGCTGCTGACCTCAACGCCGCAGCCAATGACCTTTAGAAGGTCTGTAATGATCTCACTGCGGAAAATCCGGTCATAGTCTGCTTTCAGGCAGTTGAGGATCTTGCCTCTGACCGGCATAATGCCCTGGAATTCCGCATCTCTGGACAGCTTGACAGAGCCCAATGCGGAGTCGCCCTCCACGATATAAAGCTCTC
Organism: Faecousia sp.; assembly: GCA_045632785.1. Lineage (GTDB taxonomy): Bacteria > Bacillota > Clostridia > Oscillospirales > Oscillospiraceae > Faecousia. The sequence goes on along the minus strand of JAZQXK010000013.1, from coordinate 1,322 downwards.
TCTGGCTTACATCCCGGCTGCGGCAGTCTACGAACTTCTGCACCCGGTTGCTGATGTCCATAGCACCGGTGAGCTTCTTCTTTACGGAGATCTTGGCTCGCTCGGCAGTTTCACGGCTGCGCTTGTTCACCAGAATTTGCTCTACAGCCCGGTCTGCCTCGGCCTTGTTTTCCAGGAACCACACCAGCAGCTTTTCCCGGAAGAAGGCGGTCATGGCCTCCTGGATGAACTTGCTGTTCACAGACTTCTTGGTCTGGTTTTCAAAGCTGGCAATGGTGGAGAAGCAGTTGGTAATGAGGATCAGGCTGTCTTGCACATCCTGAAACAGGATCTTGGATTCGTTTTTGGTGTACTTTCCGGTGTCCCGGATGTATTTATCGAAGGCTGCCACAAAGCCGGAGCGGACAGCCCGGTCGGGAGAGCCGCCGTATTCCAGCCAGGAGGAGTTGTGGTAATACTCAATGTGGCTGACCTTTTTGGAGAAAGAGAAGGCGGCAGTGATTTTCAGCTTCATTTCCGGGCGTGTTTCGCTGTCCCGCCCCTTGCGCTCTGCTTCAAAGTAGGCAGGCATGGTGAAGGCATCGTCCCCGGAAAGCTCCTCCAAATACTGCACGATGCCGTTTTCGTACAGGAATTCTTCCGTTTCAAACTTGCCGTTTACTTCATTGCGGAAGCGGAAGGTAATGCCTTTGTTGACCACGGCCTGACGGCGGATCACATCCCGGAAATACTCTGCGGGGATGTTGGTCTCCGTAAAGACCTCCCGGTCGGGCCGCCAGCGGAAGTAGGAGCCGGTCTTTTTCCGGTCAGTGGGTTCTTTTTTCATATCCCCCACAATGCGGCCCTTTTCAAAGTGGAGGGTGTACTTAAAGCCGTCCCGACGGATGATGGCATCGAAATACTCGGAAGCATACTGGGTAGCACAGGTACCAAGACCGTTTAAGCCCAGGGAGAACTCATAGTTTGCCCCGTTGGGATCGTACTTGCCGCCGGCGTACATCTCACAGAACACCAGCTCCCAGTTATACCGCTGCTCTCTCTCGTTCCAATCCACAGGGCAGCCCCGTCCGAAGTCCTCCACATCCACAGAGAGATCTTCGTACCGGGTGACCACAATGAGATTGCCGTGGCCTTCTCTGGCTTCGTCAATGGCATTGGAGAGAATTTCAAATACGGCATGCTTACAGCCCTCCAAATCATCCGAGCCGAAGATGACCGCCGGGCGTTTTCTTACCCGTTCCTCATCTTTCAGCATGGAGATGGAGGAATTATCATATACCGGTTTCTTTGCCATAGTACCCTTTCGTTCCTTTCCTTTGGGC
>JAZQXK010000012.1:0-1718 GCA_045632785.1 Faecousia sp. | reverse complement strand
CAGGCGGTATCGGCGGCGGTATTGTGGGACGGAAACTGAACAAGAAAATGGACAACAAGGCGGTGGACAAGCTGTTCATCGGCCTGATGGTGCTGATTGTCGGCATCTGTGTCTACAATGCCGTCCGAGCATTTATCGGTTGAATGGCAATGGGTGCAGAAATGCACCCATTGTTCAGGCCTTTCAAATTTCGCATTAAACTCGAAAGTAATAGTTTATCGTCTACCGGACGAGATCTTCCCCAAACGTTCACTCGGAGGAGAAATACTATGGAATATATTATTGAGAATGAATACCTGAAGGTTACCGTTACCACCTGGGGTGCCCAGGTGAAGAGCGTAGTCCGCAAGTGCGATGGTGTTGAACATATCTGGCACGGTGATGCCTCTGTCTGGAAATTCCACACTCCCATCCTGTTCCCCCACTGCGGCAAGCTGGTGGATGGCAAGCTGGAGGCCAAGGGTAAAATCTACGAATCTTCCATGCACGGCTTCGCCCGGGATATGGAGCATGATTTCGTTGACCAGACCGAAGATACCCTGGTGCTGGAACTGTGCAGCTGCCCCGAGACTCTGGCGAGATTCCCCTATGAATTCCGCCTGGTGTCCACCTTCACTCTGGAAAACGACACGCTGCACCACAGCCTGACTGTGGAAAACCTGGACAGCGATAAGCTGCGCTTCGGCATTGGCTATCACCCCGGTTATACCGTTCCTTTTGATGACAAGCATGTTGCTACAGATTATGAGCTGCGGTTCTCCGAATCTGAATCTCCCATCTGTTTGAATTGCCTGCCCACCGGTCTGGTGCAGAAGGATCATTATTATCTGCCCGCCAATATTGATGCCCTTCCTATCGACGAGCAGCTCTTCGCCAACGACAGTCACTGCATGGTGAATCTGAAGTCTGCAACTCTGGGCATTTATGAGAAGGGCACCGGCCGTGCAGTGGTCTGTAATATTGCTGAGTTCCCCTATGTTCTGATCTGGTCCAAGCCCGGCATGCCTAAGTTTGTTTGCATTGAGCCCTGGTACAGCCTGCCCAGTGCAGAAGGCGCTTCCATCAAGTGGGAGGAAAAGTCTGCTGCTGCCGTTCTGAACCCCGGCGAAGCATGGAGCTGTACCCTGAGCACCTCTTTTGTGCGGTAATTGCCTTCACAATGGGGGTGTAATATGACCCATTAAGGAGATTTCCATGAAAGAAATCATTTCCTGCCTGAAAAATCGTATCGATGATCTGATGAAAACCGGCAAGCAGATCGTGATTGCCATCGATGGCAACTGCACGGCTGGTAAGACAACCCTGGCATCGGTTTTGAAAAATGAATATGACTGCAATGTTTTCCACATGGATGATTTCTTTCTACGTCCGGAACAGCGGACTGCAGAGCGTTATGCTCAACCCGGCGGCAATGTGGATTATGAGCGGTTTCACGAAGAGGTTCTGCTGCCTCTGAAAACGGAAGAAGCCTTTTCCTATCATCCATTCTCCTGTAAAACCTTTACCCTCAGCGAGAGCGTACAGGTAATGCCCAAGCAGCTGAACATTGTGGAAGGAACTTATTGTCTCCACCCATATTTTGGAGATCCCTATGATCTGCGGATCTTTTTATCCGTTGACAAAGAAACCCAGAAGGAACGTATTTTACAGCGTCCTCTACATCTGATTGAACGGTTCTTTTCTGACTGGATTCCCATGGAAAAGCTTTACTTTGATGT
>JAZQXK010000011.1:0-3170 GCA_045632785.1 Faecousia sp. | reverse complement strand
CACTTATATGCTGATGCTGGATACTGTTAACGACAGAGACTTACACTATAAACTCTGGGCCGAATACGCTCCTGACCAAGCCGTGGTTGATTTCTTTTTGTCATTAGACAGCGAATACACCACCGTGTTACAGCTGGATCGAAGCTGTAGCGGAAGCTATGACTGGTATTACTTCGATGACGATTTTGAAATGTTTGGGATTGTCAACGCACATACATGGACATACGAAACAGAACTAATTTATGACTACACCGATGCAACATACCGTGACACGGCGGAAAGTATACGTGGAATTGCATCAACATCGGTAAAGCTCATCTGCAAATGTATAACCTCCAGTTTTCGGAAAATTGGTGTAAAGGGATCAGATTTTGGTTTCGTCAATTTTTAACACCCAAAACACAGTCAACGGTTTAAGGGAAGGAGACAAGGGGACGTTAGGTTTGACGCTTAAGACAGGGGACGGTTCGAGACCACTGAAAAAGTAGTGTTTTTAAGCTGCTTTTCTCATGGAATCACAGTCAAGTTTTACGAATTGAGGTAGAAACACCCCGATTCGTAAAATTGTGGCTTCCAAGGCGGATTTTCCTCCGCCTTTTTCATCTATCAGTGCCGCTATTCTTTTTAAGTTTACCGCTATTGCGGTGAGTTTCGCCTGTATGGACATGCTTCGCAGGCCCCAGCCTCTGGCCCGGACCAATCCGTGGAAGCGTTTCATCTCCGCATTCTTCCATTCGTGTGCGGCTCGCTTCTTATATTTCTCCTGAAACTCAGGTTGCTTCTGCTCCTGACTCTTTTCGTAAAACAGCGGTGCACTTGCTGCAACATCCAGTCGTCTTGCCTGAGTTTTGTTTTTCCTCATGCATTTGTCTCTATGAGGGCAATCCTTACACTGGTCTTTCTTAAAAAGATACGAATAGTACTCATATTGACGTTCTGTTCCCTTGTGCCGTATTTTCTTCTTACAGCTGACGGTATGGTTTCCCATAAAGCAAAACCACTGGTCTGAATCTTTGTTATAGGAGAATAACTCTTCGTCGATCTTATATACACTGGCACTGACAGGGATATAACCCTTAATCTTTTGAGCTTCCAAGTGGTCCAGAATATCCTTGCGAAAGTAGGCCTTGTCGCCGTACAGCTCGCCTACTTTGACACCGGCACTTTGCGTCCGCTCCAACAAGGGAGCAAATTCTTTGCCGTCCACATAGTCTCCGCTGTGTACATCCACTGCGGTAATAATCCGCTCATCGGCGGTCATTGTGCATTCGGCTTTGTAGCCGTAAAACTGACTGGTTTTGGATTTGTTGCCCACACGGGCATCCTTGTCACTGAGGGAGCGAAGACCTTTTTGCAGAATGAACTTTTCGTCTGAGAGGACTTCTCTTGCTTCCTCAATGGCAGTTGTGGTTGCTTCACCGGCATGAGGGGCAGCGGTTTCCATTACAGTTTCCAAATAGGATTTCATAGTTTGCTTTGCCTGGTTGTGGTCTTCAATTTGGGTGTAGTCCGGGATATTGGTGTCAATTTCTTCGGGGATCTGACCGTTATCCGCTTCCAAACCCTTGAAGATCCGCTTGGCCAGGTGCTTCATGATCCGCTCCGGAACCTTTTTGGTACAATTGGCTTCGATGTGGGTAGTGTCTACGGTCAGTGCATCGCTCTTAATGATTCCGCTTTCTACACACTGACGGACAATCTCACAAAGCACTTCGTCCAGTGTGATATCCTTCATCCGCTGGGTGCGGAACTTTGCCAGCAAGCTGGGATCCGGGAGGGAATCTTCCGGATTCAGTCCTAAAAACCACAGATAAGCCAAATTAAAGCTGGCATCCTCGATGACTTTTACATCCGACAGCGTGTAAATATGCTGCAAAAACAGCAGTTTCATCATCAGTTCCGGCTCCTTAGCCGGTCTGCCGAAATTCTTGCAGTAGTTGCCCTCCAAAAGCTCGTTAATGAAGCTAAAATCCACCGCACGGTCGACTTTTTTAAGCAAATGATCATCAGGGATCTTATCATACAGCAGGCAATGAAAACTCTGCTGCCGTTCCGGTTCTCTTCGAAGCATCTTTGCTGTCCCCTTTGCGTTTTGATGCTTCTATTATACCATATTCCGACCACTTTCTCTACTTTTTTATGACTTTTTCAGTGGTCTCGAACCGTCCCCTGTCTTGTGAACAGGCGGAAAAGCGAGCATTGATCGATGCAGCACTGCAGATTGCGGAAGCAGATGTTGGTGAATTTAGCAGCCGTATGTTTTCAGCAAAAACGAAAAAATGATAAAAGTTCCTTAAAAGAATGAACAGCCCCCCATTTCGCAGTGCAAGCATGATGTCATACTTGCCTCACAAATGGGGGGCGACCTTTTATGCTAATTTGTAGACCACACAGTATGGGGCAGTCCATAAGAAAATGCGGCAATTTTATCTATAACGGTTTCCTTTTTGATTGTTGCGTTGATAGTGTTTGCTAAAGATAAGTAAAGTAATGTGTGAAGCGAAATGGAAAGCCTCTTTAATTTGCTGTCGCTTTTCTTCTTTGGTTACGGCGATGATTAAATACTTATGATCATTTTTGGACCAAAGGACATTGAATGTCTGTCCCGGGCAAGTGGTTGGCTCGTGGTCGGACAGGACATCTTCTGAGTATACGGATTCATACTCCTGGTCATCGCAGATGATCTTGAGTACAAAATTATGGGTGTAGGAAAATGACTTGCCATGCAAATTGTAGTTGCAGGTTACATCATTGAGCTTATCAACAATGGCTACTGCTGGGACGGCATATCCGCTCCATATCCATGTTCGGATTTTTATTACTATGATACGAACGATAAAAGTGACAAGGGTAATAATTATACTTAACGAAAGTAATAACAAAAAAGTAAACAGGAAATCAAGCAGAGAGTCCATAAGTGCTGCACTGCATCCTTTCTTATCCAGGAGATATGTTCATAATACATCCAGCGAGCAACGATGTCAATATACTTCCCATCCCTGTCCTCAGTCAAGTCACCGCTTCGCTGCTGAGTACACCAGTAGGAAAGAGAGGGGACGGTTCTGTGTCTTTATCCGTCAGGACATAGAACCGTCCCCTGTCTTGTGAACAGGCGGAAAAGCGAGCATTGATCGATGCAGCACTGCAGATTGCGGAAGCAGATGTTGGTG
>JAZQXK010000010.1:0-14185 GCA_045632785.1 Faecousia sp. | reverse complement strand
ATCTACTGTCGCGCGGGCGACAGATGGGAGATATACCATGGGAAAATATGTACTAAAAAGAATCGGTTACATGGTCGTTGTCTTGATCATCTTATCGTTTCTGATGTTCTTGATATATAACCTGACCCCCAACAACCGCGCTTATACCGATGCCAAAGACGAAATGACCGCAAGAAAGCAGCAGATGCTTGGCCTGAGTCAGGCAGAAAAAGATGCGATCTTCGATCAGGTCTATTTTGAGTATCAGTGTAAGTACGGCACCGAGAACCCCAGCAAGGTCATCAAGTATCTGCGCTGGATCGGTGTCTACCCCTACTACGACGGCAGCTATAACGGCCTGATTCAGGGTAACTTCGGTTATTCCTACGAGCAGAAGGCTGATGTTATCGATGTCATTGTCGAGCCTATGAAGAATACCATCTTCATTAACATCTTTGCCACCATTGCTGCTCTGGCTATTACGATCCCGCTTGGCATCATCTGTGCCGTTAAGAAGGGCGGTAAGTTTGATAAGGGTGTGCAGATCTTCTCCATTGTAGGCTATAGCTTGCCTACCTTTATTACCGCAATTCTCTTTATTTGGATCTTCTGCTCCCTGCTTGGATGGTTCCCCCCCAGCGGCATGAAGACCCCCGGCAGCGAGTTCGTGGGTATGCAGAAGTTCCTGGACAAGATGTATTATCTGTGTCTGCCTCTGATTACTATGACCTTCTGCTCTCTGGGCGGCATGACCCGTTATGTCCGGGCCTCCATGATCGATGCTCTGAGCATGGACTACATCCGTACCGCCCGTGCAAAGGGCGTTAAGGAGAAGGTCGTTATCTTCTCTCACGCATGGCGCAACGCTCTGATTCCTGTCGTCACTCTGGTTGTCGGCTGGTTCCTGGGCATTTTCGCCGGTTCTCTGGTTTTCGAAAACATATTCGCCCTGAACGGCATGGGCAAGCTGATGATCCAGTCCCTGCGTACCGCAGACTTCGATGTCGTCTTGTTTATGCAGCTGTTCTACGTTGGCGTCTCTCTGCTGGGTAACCTGATCATTGACCTGATTTACGGTCTGGTCGATCCCAGAGTCAGAGTCGGTAAGTAAGGAGGTATAGCCATGAACAAACAGAAAAAAGGATTCTTTGGCACCATTGGCGGCTGGATCCGGCGTATGTTCAAGGGCGGCAGCCGTGACTTAGCCGACCAGATGGAAGCAAAGCAGAAGGAAAACCTCAATGTTGAGGAGATCGTCAGCCCCCTGAAGCAGATCGTCCGCGGCTTTATGGAGCGCAAGCTGGCTGTGGTTGCTCTGGGCGTTGTTATCCTCATGTTCGTCACTGTATTTGTCGGCCCCCTGTTTATGCCCAACTACAGCGATACCTACACCGAAGTTACCCAGAAGGATACCCCTCCCTGTCTTTCCATGCTCTCCGTTCCCGGTGAGCTGAAGAACGACATTAAGATGATCGACAGCTATGGCAGCTTCTCCGTCGGCCTTTCCAATGCCGGTAAGGTCTATGTATGGGGCTCTACCAAGATCGGCACCACCGGTGTTGATGTGGGCGAGATTCCTGAGGAAGTTCTCAATGCCAAGATCGCCTATGTAGGCGCCGGTATTGACCACATCGTTGCCATTGGCGAAGATGGCAAGGTCTATGCCTGGGGCTATGGCAAGCTGGGTCAGTTCGGTTACTTCGATCCCGAAGAATTCCCCAACATCCTCTCCATGCCTGAGGAGATCCTCAATGGCAAGATCGATGTTGCCAATGTGAAGAAGTTGGTCTGCGGCTATCAGATCTCTGCGATTCTGATGAATGACGGTCAGCTCTACCTGTGGGGCAACAGAAACACCTATGCCAACCTGGATAACTTCATCGGCAAGGATGACCTGGTAGACATCGACTTCACCCTGTCTTATGTTGTTGGTGTTACTGAGCAGGGCGGCTCTGTCTTTACCGGCAAGCGCGGCCTGCTGGATCAGTACCGTGGCAACATGGGCGAGAAGGCTATTCCCGCTAAGGAATATCTGAACGGCAGAAAGCTCACCAGAATTTTTGCCGGCAGCAACAACGTTGCCTTCCTGATGGATGACAACTCCGTTGCTTTCGCAGGCGACTTCCCCCTGGAAGCCAAGCAGATGCAGGTTCTGCCTGCCGGCGAGTATTTCGTGGACATCGAAGCCGGTACCTATCACTACACCGGCCTGACCAATAAGGGCAATGTCTACTCCTGGGGCGGCAATGTTCTGGGCCAGTGTGATGTTCCCGAAGGAACCACCGGCGTGTCCCGTATCTTCGGCGGCGCCTTCCAGAGCTATGCTGTGAATGAGAACAACGAGCTCATGGAAAAGTGGGGCCTGAAGGGCTACCTGTTCGGCACTGACAAGTACGGTGCTGACATTCTCCAGCGTATCATCCAGGGCGGTAAGATGACCATGACCATCGGCGCTGTTGCTGTTATCATCTCCAGTGTCATCGGCGTTATCTTCGGCTGTCTGGCCGGCTACTTCGGCGGCAAGGTCGACCTGATTATGATGCGTATTGCTGAGATCTTCTCCGCTATTCCCTTCCTGCCTTTCGCTATGATCCTCTCCGCTGTTATGGCACAGATGGACATTAGCGAAAACGCAAAAATCTTCATGCTCATGTGCATCCTGGGCGTTCTGACCTGGACCGGTCTTGCAAGAATGGTTCGTGGTCAGGTTCTGGTTGCCAGAGAGAACGAGTATGTTACCGCCGCTAAGGCAATGGGCGTTAAGGAAGGCAGAATCGCTTTCAAGCACATCCTGCCCAACATCGTTTCCGTTATCTTTGTTACCCTGACTCTGGACTTCGCCACCTGTATGCTGACGGAATCCTCCCTGAGTTACCTGGGCTTCGGCGTTAACTATCCCAGACCCACCTGGGGCAATATGCTCAACGGTGCCAACAATGCAACCGTTATCAAGAACTTCTGGTGGCAGTGGGTATTTACCTCTCTGTTCCTGGCAATCACCTGTATTTGTATCAACATCATCGGCGACACCCTTCGGGATGTCATGGACCCCAAGTCCAACCGGGATAAGTAAGGAGGAAGAAGCATGGCATTACTTGAACTTCGAGATCTGCATACCTTCTTCCGCACGAAGAAAGGTACAGTTAAAGCAGTCAACGGCGTTTCTTACGCCGTTGACGAAGGAAAAACTCTGGGCGTTGTAGGCGAGTCCGGCTCCGGCAAGTCCGTCTCCGCCATGAGTATTCTGCAGCTTCTGGACGGCAATGGCTATATCGATTCCGGCGAGATCCTCTTCGAAGGAAAAGATCTGACCAAGTGCACCAAGAATGAGCTGTATGCCATCCGTGGCAATGATATCTCCGTTATCTTCCAGGAGCCTATGACTGCTCTGAACCCCGTTTTCACTGTGGAAAAGCAGCTTTCCGAGCCCTTCATGATTCACCGCAAGATGAAGAAGAAGGCTGCCGCTGCCGCCGCTTTGAAGATGCTGGAAGACGTTAAGATCCCCAACCCCGAAGTGGTTATCAAGCAGTATCCCCATCAGCTCTCCGGCGGTATGCGTCAGCGTGTTATGATCGCCATTGCTCTGGCCTGTGAGCCCAAGCTGCTGATCGCAGACGAGCCCACCACCGCTCTGGACGTTACCATTCAGGCACAGATCCTGTACCTGATGAACGACCTGAAGCGCCGTCACGGCACAGCTATCATGTTCATCACTCATGACCTGGGTGTTATCAACCAGATGGCAGACGACGTTGCTGTTATGTACTGCGGCGAAGTCGTAGAACACGTACCCGCCCGGGTTCTGTTCTCCGATGATGCTAAGTTCTCCCACCCCTACACCGAGGGTCTGCTGGCCTCTGTGCCTCGTCTGGACACTAAGGTGGAGCGGTTGGATGCTATCCCCGGCGCGGTTCCCCATCCTCTGGCACTGCCCAAGGGCTGTAAGTTCGCTCCCCGCTGCAAGTATTGCACCAAGCGCTGCGAAGAAGAAGCTCCTGAGCTGGTGTCCGTAGCCGAGGGTCAGGAAGTCCGGTGTTTCTATCCGGAGAAGGGAGAACGCCATGGCAAGTAATGATAAGAAGGTACTGCTGCAAATTTCCAATCTGAAGCAGTATTTCCCTGTGGGAAAGAGAGGCCTTGCTGTTAAGGCCAACGATGGCATCACCATCGACATTTATGAAGGCGAAACCTTCGGTCTGGTCGGCGAGTCCGGCTGTGGCAAGTCCACCCTGGGCCGCTCCATTCTGCAGCTTTATAAGCAGACCGACGGCAGAACCATGTACTTTGGCCGCACCATCGATGAGATGGCTCCCAAGTATGCTTACAAGACCTTCACAAAGCTGCCTAAGCTGAAGGAAAAGATGTTTGTCCTCCGCAAGAAGTATGAAGACTTCCAGGCAGAGTATGACAGACTGGCAGAGCGTGAGCAGTATGCTAAGCATAGTGAAATGACTCGTCTGAAGAAGGAAGCCAACGATGCAATGCTGGATATGGCTACCCTGATCGGCGGTCTGGTTGCTGCCCCCGACCTGGGCGCCGTTTCCAAGGTCTACATGGAGCAGTACCGTGTTTCCCGTGAGCTGCGGACTGCCATGCTGCACCGCATGGATCTGCAGTTGAATGTTGACGATGCTAAGTTCGCTGTTGAAAAGGCCAAGGAAGCCAAGAAGAACGCTTCCTCTAAGGAGGCTAAGCTGGCTAAGGCCGAGGCTAAGCTGAAGGCTTGCGACGATGAGATGGCAGCCATCCGCTCCCGCCTGAAGGTGGTTGAGGATCGCATCGAAACCCTCCGCAACCAGCACAGAAACGATCCCGATTTCGATTACTATGAAGGCTTCTACAGTGTCGGTATCGACCTGGCCCGCCTGACCTATAACGAGATCCGTACTCTGCGCAGTGATATGCAGCTGATCTTCCAGGATCCCTATTCTTCCCTGAACCCCAGAATGACCGTCGGCCAGATCATTGGCGAGGGCATGGTGGCTCATAAGTACTTCCGGAAGAACGACGAGCGTATGCAGAACGAAGTTCTGAAGGTTATGGAAGAGTGCGGTCTGGCACCCTACTTCCTGCACCGCTATCCCCACCAGTTCTCCGGCGGTCAGCGGCAGAGAATCGGTATTGCCCGTTCTCTGGCTCTGCGTCCCAAGTTCGTGGTTTGTGACGAAGCCGTTTCCGCTCTGGACGTTTCCATTCAGGCTCAGGTTATTAACCTGCTGCTGGAACTGAAGGAGAAGCAGCATCTGACTTATATGTTCATCACCCACGACCTGTCTGTTGTTAAGTACATCTCCGACCGTATCGGCGTTATGTACCTGGGCAACATGGTTGAGCTGGCTCCTTCCGATGACATCTTCGCACATCCTCTGCATCCCTACACCGAGGCTCTGCTGAAGGCTATCCCCACCACCGATCCCGATGGCAGCAAGGCTCCCGAGATCCTGGAAGGCGATATCCCCAGCCCCGTCAATCCTCCCAAGGGCTGTAAGTTCCACACTCGCTGCAAGTACTGCACCGAGATCTGCACGCAGGTCGTGCCTGAAATGCGTGAACTGCGCCCCGAGCACTTTGTTGCTTGCCACCATGTGCTGGAGGCCGGTGAATAATAATGATCTTTCCTAAGCGTAAAGTCGAACGGGCTATGAAATGGTCCCGGGAGAGAAGAGCAAAGGCCGACGGTGTACCTGTCAATGAAGACGGCACCATTGACGAGGAGAATCTTCCTACTATGGACGAGCTCCGGGAAGTAAACATTCAGGACGAAATGGAAAAGGGCGACATGACCGCCATGATCCTGTCCGGCTGCTTAACAGTGCTCCCTGTGGCCATTGCAGTTCTGTTGCTTCTGGGTCTGCTTTGTATTCTTCTGGTCGGCGGCTTCTAAGATCAATATAAAATTAGTCCCTCCTGCTTTTTCGGAAGCAGGAGGGATTTTCCATGGGTAATTTTGCGCTTTCTTCACAACATAGGGAGGAAAGGAGCTGATTATATGATCCAACAGGATACAGTAAAGCTGTTGCGGGAATGTGACGCAGGCATTAAAATGGGCATTTCCTCCATTGAGGATGTGGAAAGTCGGGTGCAAAACGGCACCATGCGTAAATATCTCACAGAGAGCAAGGCTGAGCATGAAAGGCTGAATCAGGAAATCCAGGGACTTCTGGGGAAGTATCACGACGAGGGGAAGAATCCCAATCCCATTGCTTCAGGTATGTCCTGGATGAAGACCCATATGAAGCTGGGTATGGATGCCAGCGACGAAACTGTGGCTGATCTAATGACCGATGGCTGCAACATGGGGGTAAAGTCCCTGAGCCGGTATCTCAACCAGTACCAGGCGGCGGACGAAACTTCCAAGGATATTGCCAAGAAACTGATCTCCATGGAAGCCCAGCTTGCCATTGACATGAGAGCCTACCTGTAAACAAGAAAAAGGCCAGTGCTTATTGGGCACTGGCCAAAATTTCATTTGCGGGTTATTCTGCGGTGAGGATGTTAATGAGCATTTCCACACATTGCTCCATATCTTCTGTGGGAATGTACTCGAATCTGCCGTGATAATTGTTGCCGCCGGTGCAGAGGTTGGGGCAGGGCAGACCCATATAGGACAGTCTTGCGCCGTCGGTACCACCACGGATGGGAACCGCCACCGGCTCCATGCCGGCCTTCCGCATGGCTTCCACAGCCCGGTCAACTACAAACATCACAGGCTCGATCTTCTGGCGCATATTGAAGTAGCTGTCTTTCAGGGTGAGGGTGACAGTGCCTTCACCGTATTTTCTATTGAGGAAAGCAGCGATTTCTTCCATCATGGCCTTTTTTGCCTGGAACTTCTCCAGATCGTGATCCCGGATGATGTAGCGCAGGCGGCTGGCTTCCACAGTACCTTCCATGTCGGTGAGCAGGAAGAAGCCTTCATAGCCTTCTGTAGCTTCGGGGCGCATATGCACAGGGAGAAGGCTGTGGTATTCCATGGCGATAAGCTGGGAATTGACCATCTTATCCTTGGCAGAGCCGGGATGGATGTTAAGACCACGGAAATCTACAACGGCAGAGCCGGCATTGAAGTTCTCAAACTCGATTTCGCCAATGATGCCGCCGTCAGCGGTGTAGGCGAAGTCTGCGCCGAAGCCGGGCACATCAAAGCGGTCTGCACCTCTGCCGATCTCCTCATCGGGGGTGAAGGCAATCTTCAAGGTTGCGTGGCGGGGCTTGTGGGTGAGCAGATACTCAGCGGCAGCCATGATCTCTGCAACACCGGCTTTGTCGTCTGCGCCCAGCAGGGTGGTGCCGTCAGTGACAATAATGTGCTTGCCACGGCTTAAGGAAAGGGCGGGGTAGTCCTTCTCCCGGAGGACATAGCCCAGTTCTTCGTTGAGAACCACATCCTCCCCGGTGAACTCTACGATTCTGGGGTTGACATTGGCACCGGAAATGTCGGGAGCGGTGTCCATGTGGGCGATGAGGCCAATGGTGGGAAGGCTGGGGTCACCGGGCACGGTGCCGTAGACATAGCCATCTTCATCCATGTGGGCATCGTTAATGCCCAGAGCCAGCATTTCTTCCACAAGGGCATTGCCTAAAATCCGCTGCTTATCGGTGGAGGGGCAGGTTTCGGAAAATTCATCGGACTGGGTGTCGAAGGAAACATAACGCAAAAAACGATCAATAACAGTTGACATAAAATAACTTCCTTTCTGTTATGGTATACCTATAGGGGTTGCTCCAAGATGGCTTGCAGGAGCTTAGCGGCTTTTTCTCTACGGCAGGGGTCCTGCAGCCAGGTGATCATATTACACACATTGGGATATTGGAACAGCAAGATGAGCTGCCGGTAATAGGGGAAAAGCTGCTTTTCCAGGCCGTTCAGGGCGTAATTGGCAAGGATCACCTCTAACCGACTTTGCTGAATCTTGCGGATGTTGTGAAGGATCCTGGGGATCGGGTCGCGGTCAAGATCCTCTGTTTCCGGAAACCAGTTGGTTTCGCAAAGGAAAACATTGATGTTGACCTCGGTGCCTGCCAGGTTAAAGTCAATAAGGCCTGAAAAATGGCCGTCATCGTGGAGCAGGTTGGTGTCGTTCAGATCACCCTGATACACGCACCGGGGAAGCTGTCGGAAGTCCTGCTCAATGCGCCGGCGCAATGCCTGATTTTCTTGCCAAATCTTGTCAGCCAGTTGGGAAAGACCGACTTCCCGCAGGGCTGCTTCCAGGTCGTTTGCATTTTCCTGCTTTTCATCAATCTCGTTATCCAGAGGGGAAAGGTCAATGATACTCCACATAGAGCGTTCTTCCCAGAGATCTATGCCGGAAAATTTAGATGCAAGCATACCAAGGTGAGCCACAACCTCCTCCCGTGAGGGGGCGTTCTCATCCCCACATACAGGGTATGGCGCAAATTCCTCTACGAAGCAGGTAAAGGTGCAGCCTGCAATCTCCCATGGGCAGGACAGAACGCCGTCTAATCCGGGGCACAGGGGAGGGCAGTACACGCCAATGGCGCGATACCGCTGGGTCAGGCGGTTGATGCGTTGCAGATGGGCCTCGGAGATGTGGGGGGAGGACTGAAGCTTGAGGACATAGCGATTATCCAGAATATAGCTGTAACGGCGGTCGTTGTCATCTCTTGAGGTGTCATAGAAGCCGGTAATTTCGTGGAAAGCAATGCCAAACTGGGCAGCGATGGTGGATATGTTGTAGCTTTTCATTTCTCACTTTGAAAAAGAGCCGCCGCAGGTGCGACGGCTCGGAGATATAAATGAAATTACTGTGCAGCCTTAACCAGGCGAGCAGTGTCCTGGGCGATCATCAGCTCTTCATTGGTGGGGATGATCCAAACCTGAACCTTGGAGTCGGGAGTGGAGATCAGGGTCTCCTTGCCACGGACGTTGTTCTTCTCGGGGTCAATCTTGACACCCATGAAGCCCAGATAGTCGCAGATGGACTGACGGACAGCAATACCGTTCTCGCCAACGCCGGCGGTGAAGGTCAGAACATCGATGCCGTTGAGGGCGGCAGCGTAAGCACCAACGTACTTGGCAACTTCGTAAGCGAACTTGTCCAGAGCCAGCTGGCAGTCAGCATTACCGTTGGCAGCGCCTTCTTCCAGGTCACGGAAGTCGGAGGAAACACCGGAGATACCCTTCACGCCGGACTCCTTGTTCAGCATGGTCAGGCAGTCGTCAACACTCATGCCGTACTTGTTGCAGATGAACTGAACGACGCAGGCGTCAATGTCACCGGAACGGGTGCCCATAGGAACACCGGCCAGGGGGCTCAGACCCATGGTGGTATCCTGGCATTCGCCGTTGGAGATGGCAGCCATAGAGGAACCGTTGCCCAGATGGCAGTTGACCATCTTAAATTCCTTGGTGCCCAGGATCTCAGCAGTTCTCTTGGCGATATACTTGTGGGAGGTGCCGTGGAAGCCGTAGCGGCGGATGTCATCCTCGGTGAAGTACTTGGTGGGGATGGCATAGCGGTAAGCCTTTGCGGGCATGGTCATGTGGAAAGCGGTGTCGAACACAGCGACCTGGGGGGTCTTGGGCATAACAGCCTGGCAGGCACGGATGCCCATGAGGTTGGCGGGGTTATGCAGGGGGCCCAGGGGGATGCACTTCTCAACAGCGGCGATGCACTGGTCATCAATGATGCAGGAGTCGGAGAACTCCATGCCGCCATGGAGCACACGGTGGCCAACAGCGTCGATCTCATCGGTGGACTTAATGACGCCCAGCTCGGGGTCAACCAGGATGTCCAGAACGGCAGCGATGGCTTCGGAGTGGGTGGGCATGGGGATGTCCTTAACGATCTTGTTGTCCCCGACCTTGTGGTTCAGGCGGCCGTCGATGTAGATACGCTCGCACAGACCCTTAGCGGCTACGACACCGGTCTCGGGATCCATGAGCTGGTACTTCAGGCTGGAGCTACCTGCGTTGATGATAAGAATGTTCATTTTGTGTGTTCCTCCTATTTCATTTTTAGTAGTTTTGTGCTAGGATAAACATATCGTTATCATTGTATAATATTTTCCCCATTTTCACAAGCCCTAAAAGGGAATTTTTTACTCTCGGAGGAGAAATTATGACCGCAACCGGCATCATTTGCGAATACAACCCCTTCCACCGGGGCCACGCCAAGCAAATATCCCATATAAAAGCCCAAGACCCGGCAGGGGCGGTGGTCTGCCTTATGAGCGGCAGCTTTGTGCAAAGGGGACATCCTGCGGTTTTTTCTCCTTCGGTTCGGGCTGAGGCGGCTATGGCCTGCGGAGCAGACCTGGTTTTGGAGCTGCCTGTCAATGTGAGCCTTTCTTCGGCAGAGGGGTTCGCCGCCGGTGGGGTGGAGATCCTGACCAAACTGGGGTCGGACCGCCTTTGCTTTGGGGCGGAAACCAAAGAGTCGGACAAGCTGCTGGAGGCGGCAAAGGTGCTGTTAAGCCCGGATTTTTCTGAAGCCTTGCGGCAGGAACTGGACAAGGGGCTGTCATTCCCGACAGCCAGAAGCAAGGCGGCAGAGGCATCGGGAGCTGATCCGGAGGTGCTGCGCCGACCCAATGATATTCTGGCGGTGGAATACGCCAAGGCGGTTCTGGCGCAAAAAAGCCCCATGACACTCATGCCCATTCACCGTCCCGGAGATTATCACGACAAATTGGCAGACCGGGAAGACCCCTCTGCCACCTCTCTGCGGGAGCTGATCCTTGCAAATAAGCCCTGGCTTTCCTATGTGCCGGATGGGGTGGGGGAGATCTTCGCCAAAGCCATGCCCCATAGCCTTGCCTTTGGAGAAAGGGCGGTTCTGGCACGGCTTCGCTCTATGACCGAGGAAGAATTTGAGGCGCTTCCCTACGGCTCGGAAGGGCTGTGGCGAAAGCTGATGCATTGCAGCCGGGAAAAGGCTTCTCTGGAGGATATTCTCACAGGGGTAAAGTCTAAACGCTATACCAGAAGCCGCTTAGACCGCATGGTTATGTGCGCCTTTTTGGGGCTGACCCAGAGGGATATGGAAGAAAAAGCCCCCTATGTCCGCATTTTGGCTCTCAGCGGCAAGGGTAGGCAGCTTTTGCGGCAGGCGGACAGCCCGGACTATTTTGTTAATCTGGGGAAGACCCTGGAAGGGGATTGGGCACAGACGGAGCGCCGCTGTCGCCGCCTTTATGGACTTTTTGCCAAAGAAGTTCAGCTTTTTGAGAAAGAAAAACACCCCTTGATCTATCCCTGAAAGTTTTTTTGACGGGTTTTGTTCCAATTTACTGAAACACCTCTCAAAGATTGGTTAAAATGCACAATTTAGACCCTGAAAGTTCTCTAAGGAAAAAGGGAATAAATTACCGATACCGGTTGATTATTTCCCGAATTTGGATTATACTCGCTCTAGGAAGGCTATGCCACCACCCAAACCGATAGGAGGAAAAATGCTTATGTATGATCGCACTTTCAACTTCTCCGCAGGCCCCGCTACCATGCCGGTAGAGGTTCTGGAGGAGATTCGGGACGAAATGATGAACTACCGGGGCTCCGGTATGTGCGTTATGGAGATGTCCCACCGCTCCAAGGTTTTCCAGGAGATCTACGACAATGCTGAAGCAGATCTTCGCAAGCTGATGAATATTCCCGACAACTATAAGGTTCTGTTCATTCAGGGCGGCGCAACCCTGCAGTTCGCCATGATCCCCATGAACCTAATGAAGAACGGTGTTGCTGACTACATCGTAACCGGTGCATGGAGTAAGAAGGCCTTTACTGAGGCTAAGAAGTACGGCGATGTGCAGTGCATTGCTACCTCTCAGGACCGCAACTTCTCCTACATTCCCGATTGCAGCGATCTGCCCATTCGGGAGAATGCAGACTATGTTTACATCTGCGAGAACGAGACCATCCACGGCACTACTTATCAGCAGCTGCCCAACACCAAGGGCAAGATCCTGGTTTCCGACCAGTCCTCCATGTTCCTGTCCAAGCCCTGTAATGTTGCCGACTACGGCATGATCTACGGCGGCGTGCAGAAGAACATCGGCCCTGCCGGTATGGCTATCGTCATCATCCGTGAGGACCTGATCCGCACCGACCTGGATCCCTCCGTTCCTGTTTATATGCGCTATGATACCCATGCCGACAACGGCTCTATGTACAACACTCCCAACTGCTGGGCAATCTATGTCTGCGGCAAGGTATTCCGTTATCTGCTGGACAGAGGCGGCCTGGAAGCCATGGAGCAGCGCAACATTGAGAAGGCTAAGATCCTGTACGACTTCCTGGACAGCTCCAAGATGTTCAAGGGTACTGTAGACAAGGAAGTCCGCAGCCTGATGAACGTTCCCTTCGTCACCGAGTCCAAGGATCTGGATGCCGAAGTGGTTGCCTACACCAAGAAGGCCGGCTTCGACAACCTGAAGGGCCATAAGTCCGTTGGCGGTCTCCGCGCTTCTATCTACAACGCTATGCCCCAGGAGGGCGTTGCCGCTCTGGTAGAGTGCCTGAAGAAAT
Organism: Faecousia sp.; assembly: GCA_045632785.1. Classification (GTDB taxonomy): domain Bacteria; phylum Bacillota; class Clostridia; order Oscillospirales; family Oscillospiraceae; genus Faecousia. Next base: position 1,713 of record JAZQXK010000010.1, on the reverse strand, counting down.
TTGAAGCAGAAAGGGCGTAACGAGATGTATAGAATTTTGGTTACTGACGGCATGGACAAGGGCGCTCTTGCCGATCTGAGAAATGCCGGATTTGAAGTTGTTGAGCAGTTCTATGCTCCCGAGGAGCTGGGCAAGGCTCTGCAGGAGTTTGACGGTGTGGTTATCCGCTCCGCTACCAAGGTTCGCAAGCCCCACATCGATGAGGCTATGGAAACCGGTCGCCTGAAGCTGATCGTTCGTGGCGGTGTCGGTGTGGACAACATCGATGTTGCCTATGCCGAGGAAAAGGGCATTGCCGTCCGCAATACCCCCAACGCTTCCTCCAACTCTGTTGCTGAGGTCGCTCTGGCTCATATGTTCTCCTGCGCCCGTTTCATTTCCATTGCCGGCCAGACCATGCGTGAAGGCAAGTGGGAAAAGAAGGCCTACGGCAAGGGCTTCGAGCTTCGTGGCAAGACTCTGGGTATCGTAGGCTATGGCCGCATCGGTCAGTGCCTGGGCGAAATGGCTCAGGGGCTGGGCATGAAGGTTCTGGCATACCGCCGCAACCCCCAGAAGGAACTGGAGTGCGAAACCCTCCGCTTCACTACCCTGGAAGAGCTTTTGGAGAAGTCCGACTTCGTCAGCCTGCACACCCCCGCTATCCCCGGCAGGCCTCTGATCAATGCTGAGTCTATCGCTCAGATGAAGGACGGCGCCGTTCTCATTAACACCTCCCGTGGTGCCAACGTGGACGAGGATGCCCTTCTGGAAGCTCTGAACTCCGGCAAGCTCCGTGGTGCCGGTCTGGATGTTTGGGCAGAAGAGCCCACCAAGAACGAAGCCCTGTACACCCATCCCAAGGTTTCCGCAACGCCTCATATCGGCGCTGCCACCGGCGAAGCTCAGGCCAGAGTTGGCGCTGAGGTCGTTACCGTTGTTACGGCATTCTTTGCTTGATCGGGAATACTCGCCAAGCAAACAAAATAAACCCCAGGCAACTCCTAAAAACTAATTTTTCATGGGCCGGGCGAGGGATTTTGTTCCAGATTTTATGTTGAAAACCCCAGGAATACTGGATGTCTTTCAAGGTTTTCATAAATAAAAGATGGGGCAAAAGAACCGCCCGGAGCGGAAAAGAAGTTTGTGGAGATGCCCAATAAATTTTAGAGGAGATTGGTTATTATGAATGCTTATCTGTCCAGAGTATTGGAAACTACCCGCGCTAAGTACGCCCACGAGCCCGAGTTCGTGCAGACTGTAGAAGAGGTTCTGACCTCTCTGGAGCCCGTCATCGAGAAGCACCCCGAGTACGAAAAGTACGATCTGCTGGGCCGCATGGTCGAGCCCGAGCGTATGTTCACCTTCCGTGTTACCTGGGAAGACGATCAGGGCAACTTCCACACCAACACCGGCTACCGTTGCCAGTTCAACGGCGCCATCGGCCCCTACAAGGGCGGCATCCGTTTCCAGAAGAACGTTTACCCCGGCATCATCAAGTTCCTGGGCTTTGAGCAGACTTTTAAGAACAGCCTGACCGGCCTGCCCATCGGCGGCGGCAAGGGCGGCTCCGACTTCGATCCCGCCGGCAAGTCCGACGCTGAGATCATGCGTTTCTGCCAGAGCTTCATGGCTGCTCTGTACCGCTACATCGGACCCGACATCGATGTTCCCGCTGGTGACATGGGCGTTGGCGGCCGTGAGATCGGCTACATGTACGGCCAGTACCGCCGC
>JAZQXK010000009.1:0-12820 GCA_045632785.1 Faecousia sp. | reverse complement strand
ATGCGTACGCCGCTGGGAGAAATCACCGCGACCGGCGGAATTGAGCAGGTGTTCCGCTTAGATTGAGCAATGGGACCGCTCGAATTGAGCAGTCCCACCGCTCAGATTGAATATGGACTTCCTGGGCAGGTCAGGGTATCATGAATATGCCGGAGTCAGGGTTCGTATAAGTTCCCGTCGGGTATAGCAGCGGGGAGTCGAACCCACCGACTGTCAGTTATCCTGTAGCCCCTTCCGCTTTCTCATGGATTCCTTGCCGCCAATGACTACGGTGTAAGCGTCATGGACAATCCGGTCACAGATGGCATCTGCCAGAAGTGGGTCGGACAATTTTTCCGGCCATCCCGGAATGTCAAACTGGGAGCAGAAGATCGTGGAGTTTCGCTTATACCGGGACTCCACGATTTCTAATAAGTCCCTGGCTTCCGTTTCTTTCAGAGGATACAGAAGCCATTCATCAATAATGAGAAGTGCATATTTCTTATACTGGGTCATGAGCTTGCGGATTGTTCCGTTGCCCCTAGCAATCTGGAACTCTACCAGCAGATCCGGCAGCCGGATATATTTCACTGCAAAGAACCGCCTTGCTGCGGCCATGCCCAGTGCGCAGGCCAAATAGGTCTTTCCGCTGCCGGTGGCACCCAACAGGATGATATTGTGGTGCTCCTGAATGTAATTGCAGGTACCGAAACGCAGCAATTCTTCCTGCTTCAGTCCTCTGTCCGGGAGATACTCCACATTCTCCAAACAGGCTCCAGGGTCAGAGAAGGTAGCCTGCCTAATCAGCTTGTTCAAGTGGTTATTCTTTCTGGCGTTCCATTCCGCATCGACCAGAAGACCAATCCGGTCCTCAAATGCCATGCTTTGGAACTGTGGGTCAGCGAGCTGGTCTTTCAGGGCATTAGCCATAACGCTCAAGCGCATTTCCCGTAGCTTGGATACTGTTGTTTCTGTAAGCATCACTTGTTCCCCCTTCCGTAATAGTCAGCCCCACGGGTAAACCCATACTGAGAAGACGAATGGTTGACCACATCCTGCTCAGGGACAACTTTATCCTGACCGGATGCCAGGATTGCCTGAATATTCTTGAGAGAGGGGCGCGGCGTGTATTCCAACGCCCGCTTACAGGCGTTCTCTAACCTATCCGGGGTGTACTTATCTGCCAGCTTCAACAGACCCATACAGGACTTGTATCCTTGCTGTTCTATTTTATAGCTGCTGAGAATGGCACGAACAACAATCTGCGCATGACTGCCTACCTTCCCAGCCCAGTGGATAAACCGTTCTCCGTTCCATTGGACGTACTTCTGGTGGTCAGGAGGCATATGTTCCTGAATGGTGCTATACTGATTGAACTTTCCGTACAGTCTGGGATGTGAACAGATCCGGTTTCCTCCATAGAACACCTCTACTGTTGTCTTGGTAAGTCGGACATCTACTTTCTGCTTGATGTATTCAAAGGGAACAGAATAGTTCATGCGCTCCACGGCTATGTGGTAATTTGGCCCCACCGTTGCAACCTTCCATGTTGCCAATTCAAATGGTCTGGGCGGCAAAGAACGCAAGAAGGGTCGCTCCTCTGCAAAGCTACTTGCTCGGCTGCCTTCCCGTTTCTGGAATGGCTTATGGTTAAAAGTCTCCAGGCGACACCAGATAGCCTCATTCAGTTCCGGAAGAGACAGGAACTGACGGTTACGCAAAGCCGCCAGAATGAAGGTGGAGATAATGCCAACGGTGCCCTCAACCGCAGCCTTGTCTTTGGGAGAACGGACTCTGGCCGGAAGAATTGCCGTTCCATAGTGCTCGGCCAGCTCCTGATACGACTTGTTGAGGACCACCTCGTCCTTACCGTGCTTCTGGACACCGGTTTTTAAGTTGTCGCACTGGATGATCCGGGTAACGCCGCCGAAGTATTTGTAGGCGTTTACATGGGCAGTGGTCCAGGCTTCCTGGTTCATGGAGAAGAAGGCTTCCACATAGCTGTAACCGCTATACGGCAGGGTTGCCACAAACACATAGGCTGGAATTACTTCACCGGTGTCTGTGTCAATGACGGCAGCAGTATCGCCGGCCCAGTCCACCTGCATGATCTCACCGGGCTTGTGATTTAGGTGCATGGTGGCATTCGCCTTTGCTAGGTAATCTGCGTAATACTTATTGAACTGGGTGGACTGATACGGAATCTCTCCTGCTGCTCTGCACTGGTCGCAGTATTCCAGCCAGAGCAAATTCAGGGTAACACCGCTACGCTGAAGCTCCTTGTGGACATAGGCATAGTCCGGCATCTTATAGACGGGTTTCGAGGCACTAGCAGGAAACAAGCACTCTGCAAGCTGCTTGTCCGACATTTCCTCCGGTAGCGGCCATTGCAGGCTGCAGTTCGCTGCTCGCTGCAGTGTTGTAGCTACGGTGTTCCGAGCGCACCGGCAGCTGGTTGCGATCTCGGTTTTGTTGAGCCCCAAGCTGTGAAGCCTGAGGATCTCACGGTAATTGGTCATATAGGTGACCTCCTTGTAGATATTTACACCGCAAATGCGATGCATATCTACATTTTACTGCCGTGCTCAACGACAGCGGTGGGGCTGCTCAATTCTGCCGGAATAGATGCTCAATCTTAGCGGTCGCGATGCGCAATCTCACGCGGAATACTCATCCTAAATGCGGGATGGCAGTAGATGACTAGAAAAGGATGGGGTTTGTAGCCCCATCCTTTTGTCTTCAATATGTAATGTCTTTGATATAAACAAAAAATCCGAACGCACTTCCTATTGTGAAGTAGTTCGGATTTTTCATGTATGGTGGAGGCGAGGGGAATCGAACCCCTGTCCGAAAGCAACTTGACAAGAACCTCTCCGGGCGCAGTTTGTCATTTACATTCCCTCATCCCGCCGGGAACAAACACCCTACGGGATTCAGTAGCTTCATAATGCATGGTATGGGCAAAGCTTACCATACGCACGGTCTCCACTCAGATCACACCCGAGCCCGGCTCGTGGACCTTCCGGGGCGGATGGGCGCCTAATTAGGCAGCCAGAGCAACGTTAGAGTTGTCAGTTAATTTTAGAAAGTACCCGTTTTATCGTGGTCAGGTGCCACGGCCCGCTATTCCAGCCTCACTACCCCCGTCGAAACCAGTACGCCCCCATATGGGAGAAAGGGTAAGAAAAAGCTGTGCTTCCGGGGTGCATCAAACACCCCGGATATTTGTTTTTTAGAATCTGCCGTAGGGATCGGGGAGCTTGTTGGGCTCGGGATAGGTTTCCCCCTGGGTATCAACAGTGACCTTGGCGATCTTCTGCTCAGTCTGGGGGCGGTCGTTCCGGTCAGTTTTTACGGATGCGATGCGATCTACCACTTCCATGCCGGAAGTAACCTTGCCGAAGGCTGCATACTGCCCATCCAAATGCTTGGCATCGGCATGCATAATAAAGAACTGGCTGCCGCCGGAATTGGGGGACTGAGCTCTTGCCATAGACAGAACGCCCCGCTTATGTTTGGTGGGATTGTCCACACCGTTATACAGGAACTCGCCCTTGATGCAGTAGCCGGGACCACCCATGCCGGTGCCTTCGGGGCAACCGCCCTGGATCATAAAGCCAGGAATGACACGGTGGAAGATCAGGCCGTCATAATAGCCCTTCTGAATCAGGGAAATAAAATTGTATACGGACTGAGGGGCCTTGTCGGGGTACAGCTCAGCAGTGATAATGCCGCCGTCTGCCATTTCGATGGTAACAATAGGATTCATGTTAGTACCTCTCTTTCATTGCCCGGTCCATCTGCCGTTTTGCATCCTTCACAGCAGCATCCTGGCGTTTATCATACAGTTTTTTACCCTTGCACAGGCCAACAGTGACCTTGACCCGGGAATTTTTGAAATATACCGCAATGGGAATCAGGGCATAGCCGTCCTGCTTCACCTTCCCGTAGAGCCGGTTGATCTCCTGCTTGTGCATGAGAAGCCTTCTGGGGCGACGGGGATCTTTGTTGAAGATATTTCCCTTTTCGTAGGGAGAAATATGCATCTGATTCACAAAAAGTTCGCCGTCTTTTATGCCGCACCAAGCATCTTTTAAGGTGATTGTGCCTGCACGGATAGACTTTACCTCTGTGCCAAACAGCTCAATGCCGGCCTCATATTCTTCTTCCACGAAATACTCATGGTAGACCTGGCGGTTTTTTGCCACGATCTTAATGCTTTTCTGTTCCATAAAGCCGACACCTCCCCTGCCCTGTGCTTCTATATCCATTATAACACCCCTGTCAAGAACCTAATCTGTTAAAATTGCCTGAAAAGAATGATTTTTTGTCTTCACCTCCGCCTGGGAAAAAGAAAATTTTACCGGGCATATGGGCTTGCAAAACACATCTGTCCGTGATATAATGAAACAAATGTTTGATTATCAAGGAGGTATGCACTGTGACTGCATCTCAAAAAATCGAAGTCATCGCCGCATGGGATACCTCCGGGCAGCTTCGTCCCCTGCGGTTTCGCTTCGAGGGAGAGGATCATGTTCTGCATAGAGTATCTGTAGATCAGGTCATCAGCGTGCGCCAGGTTGCCTTTGTTGGTGTAGAAGCCTTTATTTTCCTGTGCAAAGCGCAGGAGGAAGAACGGGAGCGGATCTTTGAGCTTCGGTATAATATCCGCAGTCACGACTGGCAGTTACTGCGTTGGGTTTGCTGAGGAGGTTAGTGTTATGGCAAGACCGATCGTCTTTCATATTGATGCAAACAGTGCCTTCCTATCCTGGACAGCCGCCCACCGGGTCATGGTGCTGGGAGAAAAGGAGGACTTGCGGGAAGTCCCCTCTGTAATTGCCGGAGATAAGGAATCCCGGCACAGCATTATTTTAGCCAAAAGCCAGCCTGCAAAGAAATTCGGTATCCAAACAGGTGAGCCTTTGTTTCAAGCTCTGGAGAAGTGCCCCTCTTTAAGAATTGCAGAGCCGGATTATGCCCTCTATGTGGAATGTTCCCGGCATATGGTAGCAATGCTCCGGGAGCTGTCCCCTGCTGTGGAGCAATTCTCCATTGACGAGGTATGGGCAGATATGACCGGGATGGAAGGGCTGTACGGCCCACCGGTGCAGGCCGCCCATATGATCCGGGAGCGGATACACCGGGAATTGGGCTTTACCGTAAACATTGGTGTGTCCACCAACAAGCTTCTGGCAAAAATGGCAGGAGATTTTGAAAAGCCCAATAAGGTGCACACCCTTTTCCCTGAGGAAATCCCCCAAAAGCTGTGGCCGCTTCCTGTGCGGGAGCTTTTTATGGTAGGCGCTGCCACGGAGCGAAAGCTGCACCGCATGGGCATCCTCACCATAGGTGACCTGGCCCAGGTAGATGTACGGGAAGTGAAAAAGCGGCTGGGAAAGTACGGCCAGACCATCTGGCACTTTGCCAATGGGCGCAACGCAGAGATCGTGCAGGCGCAGCCCGCAGACAACAAAAGCTACGGTAACTCCATTACCCTGCCCCATGATGTGACAAACCTGGATTCCGGCAGGCAGGTACTTCTCAGCCTGTGCGAAACCGTGGGAATGCGGCTGCGGCAGGACTGCAAAAGCGGAAGCTGTGTTACTGTATCCGTTAGAACAGCGGATTTTGAATATGAGGCGCACCAGTGCCGGTTGGATGCCGCCACGGATGTAACAGGGATACTGTATGCTGCTGCCTGCCGTATCCTGGAAGGATTCTGGGACAGGAAAACCCCTCTGCGGCAAATGGGGGTTCAGGTAACCAATCTTTCTCAGGGAGGCTGCTGTCAATATGACCTGTTCTCCGGAACTGATCCGGAAAAGACGGAAAAAATGGCTCGGCTGGATACTGCAGTGGATACCTTGCGCCAAAGATTTGGAGAAGATTCCGTCCGGCGAGCCCGGTTTCTCAATGGGAAAGTGGAGCACATGGCAGGGGGATTGTCCAAGGAGCGGCGAACCGGGGTAACCAAAGAAATTAAGTGAAATACAGGCGTTCTGTCTTCCCTTTCACAACTCTGTATGGTATAATTAAAGTCTCAAAAGAGGGGGTGCAGTTATGAAAAACAGTGGGCTAAGCTTTCAGTGCGAAAGTCCGTTTTTTGTATACTTCAAGAGGCATAATTGCCCAAACTGTGGAAAAAAACTGGTTCGTCAAAAGGTGTCTGAGATAGTCCACAGTGATTCGCCTGAAGCCAGCGGCTATGACTTTGAGATTGCCGATATTTCTTGCAGAGGCAATGTACAATTTACCCACATTGAGTTTTTTTGCAGTTCATGCCAAAGAAATTTTACCGTGAAGGAGCTGAAAGCGTATGGTAGAAAAAGATGACTGGAGATTGACCGGCGGTGGAGCCATAGGTGGCAATGCAGACAGGCTGAAAAATGTCTCTCTTTGTTACATACCCTTTAAGCCCTTATCTCCCCAATGGGATCATGAGCATTGTGCCTTTTGCTGGGCAAAGTTCTATCTGCACCCGGAATGCTTACAAGAGGGCTACTGCACAAAACCTGAAAATTCCCGGGATGCTGACTGGATTTGCCCGGAATGTTATGAGGACTTTAAGGAAATGTTCGGTTGGGAGGTATGAATTTAAAGCTGAACTCCGCCGTGAAAGCAGAAACATGACTCTGAACATCCACTTTGCGCCCAGTTGTTTTTATTGTATTCTACCGAAAACAATCTTGACAACCATGGTGCAAAGTGGTATTTTATAGTTGATTCAATGTGGGCGCAGTATGCCCTTCAACTGCATACTGATCGGATGACTGATCCGGGAGAGATCGCACCAAGCGTGCGGCGCCGAAGGGGAATGCAAAAGCTCTCAGGCAAAAGGGCCGGGTCATGACGATACTCCGAAAAGTGGGCTTGCCCACGCCGACGGTGCAACCTGTGCCTTAGAGCCGGGGAATCTCTCAGGTTTCGAAACGGAGGCACAAGGTTCTCTTTCGGGAGGGCTTTGTGCCTTTTCGCCTTTTTTGCCCATTGGCAAAGAATTACCCCGGTTTTGCCCCTTCCCCATTGTCGAATATCCCCTTTACATACCAATTCAACAAAAGAAAGGACGACCCAACATGAACGAATTAAAGAGAACCGCACTGTATGATGCCCATGTTGCCGCAGGCGCCACTATGGTAGACTTCGGTGGCTGGGATATGCCCATCCAGTACCCCGCCGGTATCGTTTCCGAGCATCTGTACACCCGCAGCAACTGCGGCATTTTCGATGTCTCCCACATGGGCAGACTGATCGTGGAAGGCCCCGACCGTGTGAAGTTCCTGCAGAAGGTTCTGACCAGTAATGTAGAAGCTCTGACCATGAACCGTGCTCAGTACTGCATCATCTCCAATGAGAACGGCGGCGCCGTGGACGATGCTTATCTGTACATGTATGAGGAAGACCGTTATCTGTTGGTCGTCAATGCCTCCAACACCGACAAGGATCTGGCTCACTTCGCCGCTCAGATCGAAGGCTTCGACTGCACCATCACCAATGCTACCGCCATGTCCGCCTCCATCGCAGTTCAAGGTCCCAAGAGTGAGGAAATCATGCGCCAGCTCACCGGCGAGGAGTTCATCACCAACCCCACCCGCAACTCCCTGAACATCATGACCGCAGAAGGCCGCACCATTTGGGTCTCCAGAACCGGCTACACCGGTGAGCCCATCGGTTACGAGCTGTTTGTTGCTGCCGCTGATGCACAGTGGCTGTGGGATCGCCTCCTGGAGCTGGGTGCAAGACCCACCGGTCTGGGTGCCCGTGATACCCTCCGTCTGGAAGCCGGTCTGCCCCTGTACGGTCACGAAATGGGCGACGACAACAGCGGCAAGGAAATCCCCATCTATGCCGTTCCTCTGGCAAGATTCGCTGTCAGCCTGGTTGATGGCAAGCCCGAACTGATCGGCCGCGCCGCTCTGGAAGCCCAGAAGGCTGAAGGCACTGAAAAGCGCATGGTTGCTATCACTCTGGTGGACCGCGGCGTTATGCGTGCCGGTATGACCATCCTCCGTGGCGAAGATCAGATCGGCTGGGTCACCAGCGGCACCATGGTTCCCTACTACAACATGGAAGGCGAAGGCGAGACCCTCCGTCAGCTGGAAACCACCGGCAAGCGTTCCATTGGCTTCGCCTATGTTACCGCCGACGTTAAGACCGGTGACATCGTGGAAGTTGATGTCCGTGGCAAGAAGCTGAAGGCTGCCGTTGTTGCCAACCATATGCGTGGAAACCTGCCCCCCTACGCAATCCCCGTAATCTACAAGTAAGACCATATTTTCACTGGATCAGGGCTTTGCCCTTTCAGATACAAACAAAGAAACAATATAATTTTGGAGGTAATTATTATGAACTTTCCTGCTGAACTGAAGTATTCCAAGTCCCACGAGTGGGTCAAGATGGAAGGCGACGTAGCCGTCATCGGCATTTCCGATTTTGCACAGGACGCTCTGGGCGATCTGGTTTTCGTTAACCTGCCCCAGGTCGGCGACGCTGTCACCGCTGGTGAGGCTTTCGGCGACGTGGAGTCCGTTAAGGCCGTCAGCGACCTGCTGTCCCCTGTTTCCGGCACTGTCTGCGCCATCAACGAAGAGCTGGAAGATACCCCCGAGATGCTGAACAACGATCCCTACGGCGCTTGGATCATCAAGGTCGAGGCCGTTACCGAGACTGAGGAAGTTCTGGACGCCGCCGCTTACGAGGCATTCTGCGCCGAGGAGGGCTAAGCCATATGGGAAGCTATGTTCCTTCTACCCATGAGGAACGGCTTGCCATGCTGGAGTCCATTGGGCTGAAGTCCTACCGTGATCTGTATCGGGATGTTCCCGATGAGATGTACCTGGATCGCCCTCTGAACATCCCCGAAGGCATGACTGAGCTGGAAGTTTCCAGAGCCGTTTCCAAGATGGCCGGTAAGAACCGGGTATTCTCCACCGTTCTGCGTGGTGCCGGTGCTTATGACCACTACATCCCCAGCATCGTAAAGTACATCCCCGCCAAGGAAGAGTTCCTCACTGCCTATACCCCCTATCAGGCTGAAATGAGCCAGGGTATCCTGCAGTCCATCTTCGAGTACCAGACCATGATCTGCGAACTCACCGGCATGGATGTTTCCAACGCCTCCGTATATGACGGCGCCACTGCCGCTGCCGAGGCTGCCGCCATGTGCCGTGACCGCAAGCGCAAGGTTACTCTGGTTTCCGGCGCTGCCCATCCCGACACCATCAACACCATTCGCACCTACTGCTACGGCACCGGTGACGAAATGCGTGTTGTCCCCGTTAAGGACGGCAAGACCGACATGGAAGCTCTGCGCTCCATGCTGGGCGCTGATGTTGCTTCCTTCTATGTACAGCAGCCCAACTTCTTCGGTCAGTTCGAAGATGCCGAGGCTCTGGGCGTAGCTGTCCATGAAGCAGGCGCCATGTATGTCATGGGCTGCAACCCCATCGCTCTGGCCATCACCAAGACTCCCCGTGAGTGCGGTGCTGATGTAGCCGTTGGCGAAGGTCAGCCTCTGGGCATGCCTCTGAGCTGGGGCGGCCCCTACCTGGGCTTCATGACCACTACCACCAAGCATATGCGTAAGCTTCCCGGCCGTATCGTCGGTGAGACCGTGGACTGCCACGGCGAGAGAGCCTACGTTCTGTCCCTGCAGGCCCGTGAGCAGCACATCCGCCGCGAGAAGGCCAGCAGCAACATCTGCTCCAATGAGGCTCTTTGCGCTCTGACCGCAGGTGTTTACATGGCCGCTATGGGTCCCAACGGCATGGCTCAGGCTGCCAAGCAGTCCATGGCCAAGGCTCATTATCTGGCCAAGGGTCTGTGCGCCATTGAAGGCGTTTCCATGGCTCACACCGGTGAGTATTTCCATGAGTTCGTAACCGTGATGCCCCGTCAGGAAGAAGTCCTTGCCGCTCTGGCAAAGGCCGATATCCTGGGCGGTCTGCCTGTTGAGGGCGGCATCCTGTGGTGCGCCACCGAGAAGCTTTCTAAGGAAACTCTGGATGAAGTTATCGCCATCGTAAAGGAGGTGCTGGCATAATGAAGCTGATTTTTGAGAAGAGCGTTCCCGGTCGTGGCTGCACCATGCTGCCCGCCTGCGATGTAGAAGAAGTCGCCCTGCCTCAGGGTCTGGTAAGAGAAGTCGCTCCTGCCCTGCCCGAAATGAGCGAGACCGATATTTCCCGTCACTATACCGAGCTGTGCCAGCATGTACATGGTGTCAACAGCGGTTTCTATCCTCTGGGCTCCTGCACCATGAAGTACAACCCCCGTGTTGACGAAGAAATGGCTGCACTCCCCGGCTTTACCGGCGTGCATCCCCTGGCTCCCGCCGACACTACCGAAGGCTGCCGTGAAGTCATCGACACCGCCCGCCGTTATCTCTGCGAGATCACCGGCATGGACGACATGACCTTCCAGCCCGCCGCCGGCGCTCACGGCGAATTTACCGGCGTTCTGCTGATCAAGCAGTACCATGAAGCTCGTGGCGATTTCAAGCGGAACAAGATCATCGTTCCCGACTCCGCTCACGGCACCAACCCCGCCACTGCTGCTATGTGCGGCTACGATGTAGTCAACATCCCCTCCGCTCCCAACGGCTGCGTTGATCTGGAGGCTCTGAAGGCTGCTCTGGGCGAGGATACCGCCGGTCTGATGCTCACCAACCCCAACACTGTTGGTATCTTTGATGAGAACATTCTGGAGATCACCCGTCTGGTTCACGAGGCCGGTGGCCTGTGCTACTACGACGGCGCCAACCTGAACGCTGTTATGGGCGTTGTTCGCCCCGGCGACATGGGCTTTGACTGCATCCACATGAATCTGCACAAGACCTTCGCTACCCCCCACGGCGGCGGTGGCCCCGGCTCCGGTGCAGTTGGCTGCAAGGCTCATCTGGCTCCCTATCTGCCCTTCTCCGCTACCATGGACGAAGGTCAGCACATTCAGGTTCGTGGCTTTGCCGGCAACTTCCTGGTTGTTGTCAAGGCTCTGACCTACATCATGACTCTGGGCAAGGAAGGCATTCCCGAGGCTGCCAAGAACGCAGTTCTCAATGCCAACTACCTGCAGGCTAAGATCAAGGGCACCTTCACTCCCGCCTTTGACCGCATCTGCATGCACGAGTTCGTTCTGGATCTGTCCGAGTTCAAGAAGGAGACCGGCGTGTCCGCTCTGGACGTTGCCAAGTCCCTGATCGACCACGGCATGCATCCCCCCACGATGTGCTTCCCCCTGATCCTCCACGGAGCTCTGATGCTGGAGCCCACCGAGACCGAGAGCCGTGATACTCTGGACGATGCCGCTGAGGTATTCCGCAAGCTGTACGACCTGGCTCATACTGATGCCGAGTATATGCATGGCGCACCTCACAATGCACAGATTGGCCGTCCCGATGAGGTTCGTGCCGCCCGTACTCCCATCCTGCGCTACACCAAGGCATGATTACTCGCCTAAAGGCATACTGCTCCGAAACCTTTGATCCCTATTTCAATCTGGCAACGGAGCAGTATCTTCTGGAGTCCTTAGAGCCAGGGGACTGCGTTTTATACCTTTGGCAGAATCAGAACACCATCGTCATTGGCAGAAACCAGAACCCCTGGACGGAGTGCCGCACAGAGCTTTTGGAAAGCGAAGGCGGGCACCTGACCCGCAGGCTTTCCGGCGGCGGTGCTGTTTTCCACGATTTGGGAAATCTCAACTTTACTTTTTTGGTAAATACAGAGGACTACGATCTGGACAAGCAGCTTGGGGTCATCCTCACGGCTCTGGAAGGTCTGGGAATCCATGCGGAGCGATCCGGGAGAAATGACATCCTTACCGATGGCAGAAAATTCTCCGGAAATGCCTTTTACAAGCACCATGGTCATGCCTACCATCACGGAACACTAATGGTAAATGCCGATATGGAAAAACTGGGACGGTATCTTACCCCCTCCAAGGCAAAGCTTCAGTCCAAGGGCGTGGATTCTGTCCGCTCACGTGTTGTGAACCTGAAGGAAATTTGCCCGGAGCTTACCATTGATCGGCTCAAGAAGTCACTTCTGGAAGCATTTTCCATGGTATACGAACTTCCTGTGCAGCATCTTGCTCCCCATGATCTTGGGCAAAGTGAAATTGCTGCTCTGGATACCCACTACAGAAGCTGGGAATGGCTCTATGGCAGAAAAATTCCCCTCACATTCTCCTGTGAAGGGCGATTTGACTGGGGTGGTGTTCGGTTGGAAATGCAGGTGGATGAAGGCGTGGTCAAGGACTGCCGGGTCTACTCCGACAGTATGGACTGGGCCTCCTTCCCTCACCTGGAAAAGGCACTCCTTGGCTGTCCCTTCCACACGGAAGCTCTCTGCAGGAGAGTTGCGGAAACCGCCGGGGATCTGTGCGAAGATCTCTGCCAGCTTTTAAGAAGCCAGGATATCTAATGTAACTTGCCCGGTGCATCCTTTTGATGCACCGGGTTTTCTTGACATCAAGGCAGTTCGTATTATAATAGACCTGTGATATTTTACCACGGAAGGTGCAACATGAAGCAGAATAACGATTATTTGGGAACAGAGCCTGTTGGGAAACTCCTGTTTCGTTTAGCGATCCCCACTGTCCTGGCACAGCTTGTGAATATGCTGTATAACATCGTAGACCGCATTTACATTGGGCATATGCCTGAAGTGGGAGATCTGGCTCTTACCGGTGTTGGTGTTTGTTTGCCTCTTATTATGATGGTTTCCGCCTTTGCGGCCCTGGTATGTTCCGGTGGTGCGCCCCGTGCCTCCATCTTTATGGGACGAAAAGACCATGAATCTGCAGAGCGGACTTTGGGCGGCTGTTTTACGGCACAGAT
>JAZQXK010000008.1:0-5003 GCA_045632785.1 Faecousia sp. | reverse complement strand
AGGGCTGGGGCATGCCCCAGCCGGGCACCAATTCCTTGATAGGCATTGCCGATAACACGGGAAACGAAGGGTTTTGCCTTAAAAATCGGTGCAAAAATTTCGATACTGCCCGGTGGGGGCATGCCCCCGCCCTACAGCCTTCTATCGAAAACGGCCCGCTAAATTGGAATTTACCGCTCTCACCCCAAAAGCCCCTTAATCAGGGCACACTGCCACCTCTTTGGCAGCAGATTCAAAAGCACCAGTCCAAGGTTATGATGCTTCTTATAAGTCAATATGGGATGTTTGACTGTGGCGGCTTTGTATAAAAGCTTTGCAACTGCCTCCGGGGCAATGGGCTTTCCCATAAACCTCGCCGCCAGCCCCACAAAGCGACCTGCCTGCTTTTTATACAGCTTCGTGGTTTCTGCCAGATTTTGCGTGGCCTCTACAGAGCCTACAGCCAGAGGCGTCTTCACCGCACCGGGACGAACCGTGATCACCTTCTGCCCCAAGAGGTTCACTTCCTGCCGCAGTGCCTGGGCATAGGCATCCAGAGCAATCTTTGTCACACTGTAAAGGCCGTTAAAGGGCATGGGATCAAAGCCTGCAACCTCACTGGTGACCACTATGATCCTCCCCTTGGGGCTGAGGCAGGAATGAAACACCCGGTTGACCAGCATAGTGCCGGAGAGGTTGATGTCTACCACCTTTTTCATGGCAGCAAAGTCCGTTTCTACCAGGGACGCCATTTGATGCACCCCGGCTACATTCAAAACAGCATCCAGAACGATACCCATTTCCAGAAGCCGGGTTCGGATGGCAAGAAGGGATGCTTCATCCATTATATCTCCCTGAAAGCCGCAAAAGCCTTCTTTAGAGGGCACAGGGACCCGATCAATGCCGAAAACACAGTGTCCCTCCCGGAGAAACTGCTCTGTTGCGGCACGGCCAATGCCGGAGGCCGCCCCGGTGATCAATACATTCATAAGGTAAGCTCCAATCCAGTGGGTTGCCGTTTGTTTGCCATTATAATAGGCATTATACCAGAAAAACAGCAAAAAGGAAGAAAAATATGAAAAAGCCGGGCAGTTTGCGCTGCCCGGCAGGGATACAGAAATTACATATCGAAGGGTTCCATGGAGAGGACGGGGTGGCCCACCTCGGACAGGTAGTTCAGCAGCTCCTCGGGATCCTCGGTGCAGATGGTTTCGTCGGCGATCATGTCGGTGAAGCCCTCAACGCCGTACATCTCCAGAGCAGCAGCATCCAGCTTCTCACGAACCTGATCCTTCAGCTCCTTGGGCAGCCATACGATACGGCCCAGGCCGCCTTCGGCCTTCAGGAACTTCTTGGAGGTGATGAACTGCTTGCCGTGGCCCATAAAGCCGGGGGTCTGAACGCCGCCGCCGGTCATAGAAGCCATTTCGGAGAAGGACATGCCCAGAGGAGTCATGCCGGCATGCTCACGGGTGGTGATAACAACGCCCATGGAAACAGGCTCAACACCGCAGATACACTCGAAGCAGCCGCAGGAGGTCATGGGATCCTGGAACAGGGAGTACAGAGTGATGTGCTCCAGAGCGCCGTGAGAATACTTGGCGATAGCTTCGTCAACGTCTTCGTAACGGCCCAGGTTCTCATCGATGCAACGCTCCTTGGTAACGACCTGGCAGGGACCCTGGGGATCCAGCTCGTTGGTAGCCTTGGCATCCAGCCAAGAAACGGCACCGCAGAGGCCCAGACGCTCGGGAGTAACGATACATACATGGCTGGGGGAGAAGGCCTGGCACATGATGCAGGTGTAGTATACGGGAACAGACTCGTCGGTCATGGAACGCAGACGGTCGTCACGCTTTGCGAAGACTTCGTTAGCGGCCTTACGCAGCTCGTTGTTCTTCTCGGCGTCAACAACGATCTTGACCTGGCACTTGTCAACAACGGCTTCGAACTCGCTCTTGATCTTGGCGTACAGAACCTCACCGATGTGCTTGAAGCGGAAGCCGGCCTCGAAGTCGGCCTTGCTGATACGGATACGGATCATGTCACGCTGACCGGTGTGCATAACGCCTTCGATGCAGTTCAGGTAAGCATGGAACTTACGCTCCATAACAGACTCGAAGTCGGTCTGCATAGCCTTGCCTGCAACCTCGACGGTGTAGGACAGGGAGATCTTGGAGCCCACGGGGATCTCGTCCAGCTCGGGGCCTTCCACGATGATCTTGTGATCCTCGATCTCGTTGGCTTCCTTGGTGGCAACCAGCTCGAAGCAGTCCACACGGGAGCCGTCGATTTCCACCTGCATATCGCCGCGGCGAATGATCTCGCCCTCGAAAGCGGTAGCATAGGAAACGGGGATGTCGATCTTGGTGATCTTCAGCTTGATGTCACGAGCTTCCAGAGAAGTAGCATTCCACTTGGAGGTATCCAGCTGCTGGATCAGGCTCTTGGGAACACGGAACATATTCTCAGTCTCGTTGGAGATAACAGGGAAGCCCAGGCAGATAGCGCCGGCACCGTAAGAAACGATCTCATCGGACAGGGGCTTGTAAGCGTTAACAAAAGCACGGACACGGTCCATGGTGTACTTTGCCATGGCGGGGAAGTCGCCGGGGGTGACGTTACCGAAGATGATAGCGGCACGGAGAGCAACAGAAACAACATGGATAACGGACTGCATCTCGAAGCCCAGGGGCACAACACGGACGCCTTCGCCCAGCTTCATGCCGGCATCATGGCAGTGCTTGATGGAATCGCCGGTCAGAGTGACCAGGATACCCTGTGCCTGATAGGACTTAGCCAGAGCTACGGTCTCAGCGGGATCCTCTGCGCCGCCCAGAATAACAGCAACGCCGGGGATGTCACCGGTAACCAGGGGAACACCCAGATTACGCACAAAGGCGTCGGTCAGGTGGCCCATCTCAGGCTCGGTGTAGGGGGTAGCGCCATGGATGTACTTCAGAGCTTCCAGGAACTCAGCGCACAGAGCGCTGGCGATGCCGGACTCGAAAGCATCATGCAGGCGGTTGTTGCGGGTCATCTTGGCCTTGATGGTAGCCATAGCGGCCTTCATCTCGCCCAGAGTGGAGATCTTTTCGCCGGTCACTGCGTAGTAACAGGGCAGGCTGTAGGCAGTCTCGGGGAAGTACACTGCCTCGCCCTCGCCGTAGGTGGCGATGGCTGCATCGATAGCGGCGACTGTACGCTCATAGTTATAGTCGTTGCCGCCGAATACTCTTTCAAAAAGTGTCACAGTATTTCCTCCTAATATCAATCACGGTCTATTATGGCTTTGATCGCCCTGATTTCATCAATTGCGGTGGGGCAGAAGTCAAAGGGAGACTTGCCCATGCGGTCAGCATCCATGATCTCCGGATTATAATGGATACAACCCAGAAAATCCTCAGCCGGAATCACGCTGCGGATAAAGTCCTCGTCCCGCTGATCCCGGATCTTATTGGCTACCACTCTCACCTGGCGAACACCAAGATCCTTGGCAAGCCGCTTCACATTGGTGTAGGTCTGGACGCTTCTGGCACCCGGCTCCACTACCACAATGAACTGATCCATGTTGGCTGCTGTGCCCCGGCCCAGATGTTCCAGACCGGCCTCCATATCCATAACCACCACATCATCCTTGCGGAAGGTGAGGCTGCTGAGGATGGCTTTGAGCATCACATGCTCCGGACAGACACAACCGCTGCCGCCTACATCCACCGTGCCCATGACCAAAAGCTTTACGCCGTTAATATCCTTGGCATATTTTTCGGGAATGTCGGCTACATAGGGGTTCAGCTTAAAGAACTTATTGGCTTCGTTGGCTCCGGTGCGTTCTTCCACCAGAGTCCGCATTTTGGAAATGGGGATAATGGCATCCACTTCCTCCTGACTCAGGCCCAGTGCCAGACCCAGATTTGCATCGGGATCCACATCTGCGGCCAGGACTTGTCTGCCTTCTTCAGCATACAGTCTTGCCAGAGTGGAGGAAAGGGTAGTCTTACCAACGCCGCCCTTGCCGGTAATTGCTAATTTCATGAAATCAAGACCTCGTTGTTATAACTAGATTAGATGCCCAGAGCGGCACGCTTTTCTTCGATGCAGGCGATCATCTTGTCGCCCAGGCGCTCGATGTCGGTGTCCACTACAAAGCGAGCCTCAACCCAATCCTTCACGCCGTGCTCACCCTGGAGCAGCTCGGTGACTTCGGTAGAGCCCTTGGAGTAGGGATCAACGCCCAGGAAGGTCTCGATACCGGTAGCAACAACGTAGTTACCGATGGAAACGGCCTTCTCGGACATCCATTCGGGAGCGCAGCCTACAACGGGAACCTGAGAAATGTTGATGCCCCAATCCTTAGCAATATCGGAAGCCAGGATCATCATACGGGAAATATCAACGCAGGAGCCCATGTGCAGAACGGGAGGAATACCGGCCAGCTCACAAACGCGCTTCAGACCTGCGCCGCAGAATTCCTTGGCACGGTCGGGATCCATCAGACCGGCCTTGGCGGCAGCCTGAGCGGAACAACCGGTGACGATGAGGATGATGTCGTTGGCCAGGAGCTTCTTCATCAGGCCGATGTGAGCGGAGTCGGGACGGACCTTGGGGTTGTTACAGCCAACCATAGCAACAGCGCCACGGAGAACGCCGGAATGTACGCACTCGATCAGGGGCTTGGTGGTGCCCATCTCGTCCAGCTGGGTGTTAGCAACGCCGTCGAGAACCTTCTTGATGGCCTCTACAGAGTAGCCTACACGAGCCTTCTGCTTCTGGTCGGGGATGCAGACCATCTCAGGCTTACGGTTGACAAAGTTCTCAATAGCCATCTTCACGATTGCCTTTGCCTTCTCGCCGGCAGTTTCAGCGCTGAACTGAATGAACTCGGAGTCGGGCATACGGGCAATGGGAGAGGTGGTGATGAACTTGGTGTGGAAGCACTTGGACAGGGGGCCCAGAGCGGGGAAGATACACTGCACGTCAACGACGATAGCTTCGCAAGCGCCGGTAAGTACAACGTTCTCCTG
>JAZQXK010000007.1:0-8918 GCA_045632785.1 Faecousia sp. | reverse complement strand
TATCTGCGGCAATTCCTGTGCCGAATGTCCCGCCAAAGCCCAGCTTGGCTGTCCGGGCTGCCGTTTGGGGCCGGGGCATTACACCGCCAAAATGTGCGAAATCTCTCAGTGCGCCGGATCCCGGAATATCCGTAGCTGTGCCCAGTGCTATCAGCATGAGGAGTGCGCCATCAGAGCCAAACGGGAGGTCTTACCACAGGAAAGATCTGTCCAGCAGTGCCGTGTACAAACCGCCCCCATCAGTAGCAGAAGAACCCCGGAGCAGGAGGAGATTTGTACTTCCCTGTGGACGCTGTTTGCTGCCCAGATCGTTACTCTGGCAGGCGGCAGCATAGTAGCCTTCATTATGGAATTAAGCGCATTAAAAAATCTGGGCAAACACGAAAAGCTTTATAATGATACCTTTTGGTGGAATTTGGCAGTGCTGGCAGCCACCCTGGTCATGAGCATTCCCTATGTAATACTGAGAAACCGTCCCAACCAGGGAGTCGTCCCTGAGATCACCGTTTTCGTTTTGTTGTTCCTTTCCATGCTTGCAGAACTATGCATCAAGAAACATCTGTTTGCCGCCCACAAAAAACTTCTGGACGGCATAGATGGCACCTTAGAGGATCGCTTTGATTCTCTGTGGAAATGGAATTTGGGCTTGTGCATTGCCCTTTTGGCTTTTTGTCTGCTGTTGGTACTGGGGGCTGTATGGGCAGGCATTATTGGTCTGATTCTGTGGATGATCCCGGGGTTCATTTGGAACATTTGCTACATACGCGCAACCTTCAAACTGGCAAGAGCCATTTCTACTTCCCGGCAATGATCCCCCTGGGAAGGCAGGTTGGTTTCCAACTACATAATTAGCCGTACCGGACTTTTCCCGGTACGGCTTTTTCCATATCTGAAAAGCAAAAGAATCCCACCTGCCGGAAGCCCGGAAGGTGGGAACATAGGTTATAGATATATTAGATTTCCTCGGTGGGGCGCACAGTACGCAGGGTTGCTTCCCCCTCCCGCAGGGTCTCCTGACTGTTGGTAACAGCCTGCTGCAAGCTCTCCAAGCCCTGACTTACAGTCTGCGAAGCCTTTACCAATGCTTCCTGATCTGCTGCCAGCTTGGCAGTAATATCAGCTACCAGAGCCTCTGCCTGAGCATAAAGCTGGGCGCTGCGAGCCTTGGCCTGCCGCTCTACCGCCTCTGCCCGGCGGTAAGCTGCCAGCTCGGCCTCAGACCAGTTCTGGGTAGCTGCAGGCTGCTGCGCCTGCGCCTTTGCAGCTTCCAGTTCTGCTTCCAGCTCCCGGCATCTTTCCCGCAGAGCAATCAATTCCTGAGATTCCTCGGTATCAGCAGAGGCAGCCTCTTGGGCTTCTTCCAAGGCAGGTTCTTCCTCGCAGGCCACTTCCCCGGCAACAAACTGCTCTGCCTGCAATTCTTCCAGTTGGGCAGTCAAGGCTGCTTTTTCTTCCTGCAGCGCAGAAAGCTCCTTTTGAAGCCGCTCGTTTTCAAAGCCTGCCGCTTGCAGCTGAGCCTCCAGGCGCTTGGCATCATCCTTTAGCTGTCCCATCTGGGCAGCATGATCAGCATTGAGCTTTTCCAGAAAACGCACCACATCTTCCCGGTTAAAACCATGAAAAGCACTGCGGAAGCCTACGGTATTCTCAGACATAATAATTCCTCCTATTTATGTGTAGTTCCCATTGTTTTTATGTTAAGACTGAAATAACTTAAAGAAATAGGTGATACTCCGGGCACGGTATTCAGCAGCAAAACCCAGGTTGTCGTACAGGAAAAATCCAAGGAAGCAAACAGCTGCCCCTCGGTACACAAGCCACCTTGTCTTGCCAGTGAAAAGCTTATCGACCACCCAGGGGAGAACACAAATGGTGCCCAGTTCAAAATAAGTCGCCATTCTACCAAACATATTGGCACCGGCCATGGTAGCCATGAGCATAAACATTAAGCTCAAGATACTCATATTGATGAAAAGGTTTTGCTCCCGGCGCATATGGACCTCCAGCTCGTTGCGGCATACAAGTGAAAGAACCGGAACAACCGAATACACCGCAACCCGCAAGGGGTTCATAGTATGGGGATCCAGTACCTCCCCCGAATCCAGATGCTTGCCGTAGGAATCTGCAAGCTTCAGGAAACCATGTATCGTATTTTCAAAAGTTAACATAACGGCTATGGTCACACCCACCAGCCCCAAAGTCAATCCCCGCCAGGGTTTTCCCAGGAACAGCGGCAAGATCGCCAACATAAACGCATAGGTATGGGTGAAGCCTGCCACAGCAACAATCAGGTAGTAGCGAAGCCACTTTTTCTCCAGGAGATATGGTACGCCAAGGGTAAAGATTGCCATAGCCGTGATTTGCTTCATAGCAGCAATGGAAAACACAGCCGTTCCTACTGTAAAGAACAAAAAAATGCTGAAGGTAAAATATCTTTCCGGGGCATACCGCTGAATAAATCGAAGCAAAAGGGTGGTGTCCAATATAGCAAACAGCATAAAGAAGATCTGCACATCCACGCCATATGTTTTAAGCAACGACGCAGTCGCATAAAACAGTGGATTGGTTGTCCATTTCAGATTATCCGGATCCCCTATGAATACGTCAAAGGTTTCCCCATTTTGATAACCTCTTGAATAAGCCCAGGTATCATTGTAGGAGAACCGTAATCCCGAAAACAGAGAAAAGGCCACGATCATAAGGAAAACATATCGGTTCCAGGGCTGCTTCTCACCGATCGAACGATAGTCACTGTTACACTGAGCCAAATAGGCCAGGAGAACGCTGAGAGCAAATACGAATAATAATTTACCCATGTGCTCTCCCCCTAAAAGGCCCCGTCCTGCAGGCCGCTGATCTCATGTTCCTTCCCCTTCATCCTTGCCCTTTGCGCCTGTGCCGCCTTCTAACACACCCTCCTGCTTCAGCACAGGAAGAAATGTCCCGAAGAAACAACCAATGTCCATCCACAGGCCCATACGCTGCACATATTCTCCGTCCAGAGCAGCCTTCTGCTCAATTTCCAACTCATCACGGCCATGAATCTGCGCCCAGCCGGTAAGTCCCGGACGAACCTGATCTGCGCCAACGGCTTCTCTTTCCAAGAGCAGATCTTCCTGGTTATACAGGGCCGGACGGGGGCCAACAAAGGACATTTGCCCCACCAGAATGTTAAAGATCTGGGGCAACTCATCCAGAGAAGTCTTCCGCAGGAATTTTCCCACTCTGGTAATATACTGCTCCGGATTCTTCAGCAGGTGGGTAGGCATATCCCGGGGCGTATCCCGGCGCATGGTGCGGAACTTCATAATATTAAAATATGTACCGTCCTTGCCGACCCGTTTTTGCCGGAAAATCACCGGCGTACCATCTTCAATAACGATGGCAAGGGCAATGGCCACCAATACCCACCAAAACAGCAGTAGTCCCACTGCCGCCAGACTTACATCCAGCACCAGTTTGAAGGCTATATATACCCTTTTCCCCTTGGTCAGTCTGTCATTTTTTCTTGTTTTCTCCATAATATCACCTGCTACCATGGTATACTAACCGCATTGTACTTATTCTAGCATAATCCAATGGGATTGTAAACGGAAACTTCGGATTTTTCAGAGAATCTTCTGAGAACCCCTCTAAGAAGAGAAAAAGCTGCCAGCCCTTTTGAGGCCGGCAGCTCTTGGATTTAGGATACTTAAATTTCGTACCAACGGATTTCGTTGGCTTCCAGATGCAGAGGGAAGGAGTCTGTGGCGGTATGCACCACAGTATCCTGGGGCACGTAGGTGTTGTTGACCACGCAGTATTTGCCGTTGGCTACAAAGGCGTGAACCTCTACATTGTAGTTCTCGGAGAACCACTTGTGAAGCTCCTTTTCTGCCCCTGCGCTCCACAAAATGGCACGGTACAGCACACGGCTGTTGGAGAAGGAATAGGGCAGGCCGGAAATATACACGCTGCGGCCTTTGCCGAAGCTGTTAACAGCCATCTGCACTTCCTTGTCCTGCTGCACCAGAATTTCTGTACCTTCCAGAGCATAAATGTTCTTCTTGCCCTCACCGAAGTCGGGACTGCCGCCGCAGTCAGCCAGAATGAAGTGGTCGGGATGCTGCTCCCAGTTGTACTTATCGTAGTTCAGGGTGAATCCGGTTTCCTTTTCTACGCCCAGAACGGAGGCCAGCTGGAAGTAGCGGCCCTGGTACTGATGACCGGAGGGCTCACCTACACCGATGAAGCCGCCACCCCGGTGGACAAAGCCACGGATGGCAGAGGAAACAGTGGGGTCTTCCCAAAGTGCGCCGCCTGTGTGGGCAGTGTCACCGTCGCCTACATTGATGATAACATCGATATCATGGAGAACAGCAGGGTTCTGCCGGATATCGTCAAAGCTGATGAACCGCACATCAAAGGGAGCACCGGACAGGGCTTCGATGACACCGGCATAGGAGTAGTTCTGCTTCTGATACAGGGCGTGATGAACCATATGGCAGCCCCAGGCACGCTGCTTGCCCCAGGCATTGAGAACAGCAACAGTCTTGACACAGTAGGGAGTAGTGCCACGGATGTTGTCATACAGCTCCCGGAACTCGTCGCAAACAGACTCCACATAGTCAATAAATTCGGGGAATTCCAGTGCCAGCTTCAAATAGCCGCCGTAGCCGATGCGATCGATGGGCTTGCGGAGGATGGCACGACGGGCCGTGACCCAGTTCTCCTTGGCTTCCCGGACGGGGTCGCCGCCTTCGTGGAAGGTGTCGGGGAAGAAGTAGGGCAGGAAGCGGCCTTCGGTGTACTTGACACCAGGAATGTCGGAGATCAGGCGCAGGGTAGAGCCGTTGCCCACAGAGCCCACAACTGCATCCAGACCGATGGACTTAAACTCCTCCATAAAAGGCTCAGTGCCGATCCAGTGGTCGCCCAGGAACATCATGGCTTCCTTACCCAGCTCGTGGGTCAGGTCAACCATTTCCTTGGCCAGCTTGGCAACCTCTCTACGCTGGAATGCCTGGAAGTCCTTAAACTCCCTGGAGGGTACACGGTACTGGTTGTTATAGTAGCCCTGGTCTATGATAAACTCCGGGCGGAACTTGTAGCCCACTTCCCGCTCAAACTGCTCCAAAATGAAGGGAGAAACGGAGGCAGAGTAGCCGTACCAGTCTACATACTTTTCACGCTTCAGCTCGTCAAACATCAGGGTGAACTGATGGAAGAAGGTGGTATAGCGGATCACATTTACATAGGGATGGTCTGCAACGAACTTGCGCAGACGCTCCATGGTGAACTTGTGGGTCTTGGGCTGGCGCACATCAAAGGTGATCTGATGCTCGAAATTCTGCCAGCCGTTGGTAACGGCATTGTACATATGCACCGGATCCCAGATCAGGTAGGCCAGGAAGCTGACGGTGTACTCATGGTATGCCTTGGGGGCGGGAATGACCACACAGCCGGTTGCCTCGTCATAGTGCCATTGCTCTGTGGGAACGGGCTCGCCTTCCGTTCTGTCCATAACCTCCCACCAGCGGCGGATATCATCTCTGGTGTTGACCTCCATAAGCTCCGGGCTGATGCCCTTCATGAGAGGAATGGAAAGTGCGTATTCTCCGGCAGTGTGGAAGCCGGTCATAATGTAGCACTGCTGCACCTCGTCGGGATTTGCCTTGGCCCAGGCGTTGTCCTTCCGGGTGGTGTAGTAGGTGGAGTAGATCTTAGCGCCTACACCCTGCAATTCCTGGGGGAAGTCTGTGCCGTCGCAGTCACGGACAGCATCGGCGCCCCAGCGCTTCATAATTTCTAAAGTCTGGGGGACAACATCCAGGTCGGTGGGGATCGTCACTCTTCCGGTGGTTTTTTTCTGTTCCATAATAGCCTCCCATGAGCTCTGGGCTCAGTAAATCTCTGTTTTTTGGGTGAAAATTTCATAAAAAACTTGGGGGACTCAAATGAATCCCCCAAGGGGTGTGATGCTTAGCCCTTAACACCACCGGCAGTAACACCGGCAATGATCTTCTCGGACAGGAAGATGTACAGGAAGAAGGTGGGCAGGAATACGATAACGACGGCGGCAAACATACCGGACCAGTCGCCGGTGTACTTCATGGAGTTAATCATGGAGTACAGGCCGACTGCGACAGGACGCATCTTGTCAGAGTTGGCAAAAATCAAGGACAGGAAGTATTCGTTCCAGATGTTGATGAAGTTGAAGATCGTAACAGTGATCAGGCCGGGCTGTGCCATGGGGAACATGACCTTCCAGAAGATCTTTGCAGGGGGGCAGCCGTCGATCTCGGCAGCTTCTTCAAAGCTGCGGGACAGGTTGGCAAAGAAGTTCAAAAGGAAGATGGTGGTATAGGGCACATTGATGCCGATGTACAAAAACAGCAGGACCAGACGGTTCTTAATGCCGTTGTCTACCATGTGCATCTGGGCAATGATGCAGAACAGGGGCAGCACGATCATAGCAACAGGCACGCCCATGGCAGCAACGAAGCCGGACTGGATGGCCTGATTGCCGATGAACTTGAACCGGCTGAGTACATATGCACAGGGAGCGCAGATCACGATCAGCAGGGCGCAGGAAATGATGGAATAGATCAAAGAGTTCATAAAGATCTTTGAAACATTCTGGCTGCTCCATGCTTTTGCGTAGTTTTCAAAGTGCAGGCCGGAGGGGAACTTACCCACAGCACCGTCGAAGATCTCGGGGGTAGTGGACAAGCTGGCGCACAGAACCCAGCCTAGGAGGATGAAGGTGAACAGCACCCAGGCAATGATGATCACATAGCCGGGCAGCAGGCGGGATTCTCTCTTTAAGCCGCTGACAAAGCGAGAGCTCTTTTTAACCTTTTTGTTTTCCATAGCGAACCCTCCTTCTTACAGCTCCAGGTCATCGTTCTTGAACAGTCTGTTACAAATCCAGAAGACGATGACAACGAAGATGGCCAACAAAATACCAATGGTTGCGCCGAGACCGGCATTACGCTCTGTGACCGTATTACCTGCACCGAAGGTCTGCATATACAGATAGACCATGGGGGTAATGACGGTGGTATCTGTGGTAACATTGGAGAACAGCTGGGACCACAGGAAGAAGCCCATAGTAGAAATAGACCACATGGTAATGTTGGTTTTGAAGCAGCCCTTCAGCAAGGGCAGGGTAATGTAGCGGAACTGGTTGATCTTGCCGGCGCCGTCGATGGTAGAGGCCTCATAATACTGCTCACCAATGGAATCAATACCAGAGAGGAAGATCAGCATATGGTAACCTACCATGCCGAAGCAGTAGGCAATAAGCAGAGCCAGGAATTTGTGATCCATGTCCAACCACTGGAAGCCAAGCCAATCGGCGATGGGCTTCAAAAGACCATACTGGTTGGAGAAAACATACTGCTGCCACATAATTGCCAGGGCAACAGCGGAAACGATGTTGGGCAGATAGATAACCGCCCGGAAGAACTTTTTGCCCTTAATGCCGCTGCTGAGAATGACAGCAAACAGCAGAGCCAGGGTCATAACGATCAGACCGCCGAAGAACCAGATCTTCAGCAGATTCAGGCAGGAAGTAAGGAAAAGAGGAGTCTTGATGAGTTTTACATAGTTATCAATACCGGTGAACTGCCACTGATCCATAGAAGCGGTGACATTGTCGATCTTGAAGAAGCTCATCATAATGGTTCGGATGATCGGATACACAAAGGTTGCCACAAAGAACAACAGTGCGGGGATCAAAAACCGAATAATCATGCCGCGGTTCTTTTTTTGCACAGGTGTTGCCCCCTTATAGTTGGAGTTTCAAAGGGGGCGGCAGCGAAGCTGCCGCCCCAGAGATCGCTTATGTAGTTCTTTGCTTACTTCTGGGCAGCAGCCATCATGTTGGCTACGAACTGCTCAGCAGTGATGGAGCCGCCGCACAGCTTCAGGACATTCTCCTTGATAGCGGGGGTGATGTCGTTGTTGGACTCAACACCGACAGCCCAGCTCCAACGAACGGTGGTGCCTTCCATGACGGGCTTAACGCCGGCCATCAGAGCGGGCCACTCGGTGTTGGTGGTGTCAGCGGGGATACCGACGGACAGGGTGGACAGGTTCTGGTCAGCAGCGCCCTTTGTCAGGTAGTTGATCAGCTGGAAAGCTTCGTCAGCAACCTGAGTCTTAGCGTTGATGGCGTAAACCTGAGCGCCGTAGTTAGCAGCCTCCAGGCCGACAGTGCCGTTCTTGACGGTGGGATAGCTGAAGCAGCCCCACTTGAAGTCTTCGCCGGTGATGCCCTTAACTTCGTTGGGCAGCCAGGAACCGTTCAGGTACATAGCAGCCTGACCGCCAGCCAGCTCAACGTTCTGACCGTTGGGCCAAACGTTGGACTCGATGTTGACGGAGAAGTAACCCAGGGATGCCAGCTCAGCGTAGTCAGCAGCGAACTGAGCAACAGCGGGATCGTCCCACTTGCCATTCATAACGATGTCACGGACACCTTCCTCGCCGACCAGACGGCCCAGGTGGTAACCGATCATGCAGGTGATGTAAGCGTCGTCACAGGTGATGGGGGTGTAACCAGCAGCCTTGATCTTCTCGCAGACATCCAGCAGCTCTTCCCAAGTCTTGGGCTCGGAAACGCCGACCTTCTCGAAGATAGCAGCGTTGTAGAAGAAGTTGAAAACATTGGGCTGATAGGGGATAGTCATCAGCTGGCCGCCGCCAACTTCACGGCAAGCACCGATCAGACCAGCGATAGCGGTCTCTTCGTAGTTGTACTTCTTTGCCAGCTCTTCCAGATTCAGCAGGTAGGGAGCAAAGGTGGTGTTGACGGGGTCGATGTCCTCATCGAAAACGTCGATGGTCTGGCCAGCGTCCAGAGCGGGCTGCAGACCTTCACGGATACCGGTACGGCCCTTGAACTGCAGGTCGACCTTGATGCCGGTCTCCTT
>JAZQXK010000006.1:0-3216 GCA_045632785.1 Faecousia sp. | reverse complement strand
GGGCACCAATTCCTTGATAGGCATTGCCGATAACACGGGGAACGAAGGGTTTTGCCTTAAAAATCGGTGCAAAAATTTCGATACTGCCCGGCGGGGGCATGCCCCCGCCCTACAGCCTTCTATCGAAAACGGCCCGCTAAATTGGAATTTACCTTTGTTATTCACAGAGACGAAGGCGCAATGCCGCACTTGCTTTCTTCCTCGTTTTATGGCATAATATATCATACTATGGGGCAGGATCGGCCTGCTCCTGATTCCAGAAATAACTTCCCCGGAGTGAGGTGACCATGAAACACAAACTACCCATTCGCCTTGGGATGTTCCTGCTTCTCCTTTCCCTGGTGATGCCCCAGACTTTCGCTTCCAACCTGCGGGTGGAGCGGCAGATCCTGGAGTTTGCCACAGAGGAAATGGGGCTCAATGTTGCTGCGGCCTGTGGTATCCTTGCCAATATTGAAGCCGAGTCCAACTTCCGCACCGGCTGCATTGGCGACAACGGCACCAGCTACGGCCTTTGCCAGTGGCACAACAGCCGCTTCCAGGACTTAAAAAGCTACTGCCTGCTCCGTGGTCTGGACTATACCACAGTAGAAGGGCAGCTCCAATTTATGTTCCACGAGCTGAAAACTACATACCCCGGTACATACAACAAGCTCCTGCGTGTGCCAAATACCTCTCAGGGGGCTTACGATGCCGCCTGGGCCTGGTGCATTTACTATGAACGCCCTGCCGGTATGGAAACTTCCGCAGCCAAGCGGGGGCGTACTGCGCAGATGAAATACTGGATGCGCTACGGTACAGGAGAAGGCAGCCTGCCCGGTGGCAGCTTAGGAAGCTTTTTCCAAGGTCAAACAGAGGACTATACCTTTTATTGGGATGACCAGGCCACCCAAGAGTCCGTAATCCCCGGCACCACCATCCATATTCCCTCTCAGGCAAACCCAGGCACGCTCCAGAGCCCCGCAGAGCTGCGCCCGGAAGAAAAGCCCCCCGCTGATGGCTTTTTAGACCGTTTCCATTATGTGCCCCACCATATGACCGCACCTGCCGGTGAAGTGAGCCCGTTGTGGAGCTGCCTGTTTTGCACCTGCGGCTATGGAAAGAAGCGCAAGTTCTCCTTAGAACCCCTGTTGGAAGAATGTCCCGACCTAAGCCCGGAGGATGTGCTTTTGCCGGAAGAACTGCAGGAGCTTGAAGAAGAAGCAGCAGAACAGACTGCTTGCTGAAATGTTCACAAATTAGATGTGATTTGTTTTCAGTTTATTCATACTCCGTTCAAAGGTTGGTTGTATCCTATAGATGCTAGGTGATACGGAAGCCGTGAGCCGGATCCCTTGCATCCCATATCAGTAGACAAATCATGTTTGGACTACTTCCTGCCTCTCTCTTTTATTTGTTTTATGCACAAGGAAAAGCACCTCGATTCCGGGGTGCTTTTTCTTAATGAATAATGAATGATTGCGGTGTCCCTTGTGGACGAATCTGAATTAGGATTCGTAGGGGATGATGCCCACATCGTCCAACAAATCGCACCCCCAATTATATGGGTTCGCCCCAAATGGTACTATTTTTTGGGTTTTACCGCCGGGGCGATGTGGGCATCGTCTCCTACAAATGGTTGCACCCAATACTCACATAAACCAAAATTTACGGCGGCACTTTCAACTGCTTACATGATTCCGCACAGGAGCCAAGCCATCCCCACAGCCAGTCCTCCCAGCACTGCCCAAACCGGCTCTTTCAGCTTCCGCTTTCGTTTTTTGGGTGCCAGGTATGCCCCGGCTGCCTGCTTCGCCTGGCGCAGAAGCTCCCGGTCGGAAACGCCCTTTCGCCCCACTGCATCTTGCCGTAAAATAAAAATAGCCTGTTCGAAAAGATCGGGATCAGGGGAGGGAACTACAATTACCTGTCTGGACATTCCTTTAACCATAAAAAATCGCCTCCTTGCCGGGATTTTAGCCGGAAAAGAGGCTGTTTATTCAGTTTCTACGGGTTTTTCTTCCATCATCACAGGCGCTTCACCGCCCAGAGCATACCGGCGGCAAAGCTCCAGCTTTTCCCCTCTGGTGAGCTTCTTCACTTCCAACTCCCGGCGCAAGGCAGCTGACTTATCCGGGCAAAGCTCCCGATAGACCGCAGTAAGAGGGGCTCTGCCTCTGGTGTATTTTGCGCCATGACCGGTTCTGTGAGCTTCCAGCCGTCTTTCAAAATCGTTGGTGATGCCGGTGTACAGCGTGCCGTCTTTACATCTAAGGATATAAAGCATCCAGGTTTCCATCAGGCAGCCCCCTTTCCTTTTGGTATTATATCATAGCAACCGGTGAAATGGAAGCAACAAGAGTAGAAAAATCGTCTGCTCTGCTACCCCAGTTATCTTGCTTTTATGCAGAACAATTCGTTCTGATTTTCGTGTTTTTGCACAAAAATGATTGGCATTTTTTTCATCTCAAAGAGGAAAATTCATAATTTAGCCATGGCTTTTCCTGAAAAAATATGCTATAATACACTCACCAAGCTCCGGCCTTGTCCGGATCACAGTAAGGAGCGAGTACATTGAATATCCTGTTTTTTCTGACACCAAAGAGCATGTGTGCATATCTGGATGACGATTGTACCTTGCGGCAGGCGTTGGAACGGATGGAGAACACCGGCTTTGCAGCCCTTCCCATCTTGAATAAAAAGGGTGAATATTGCGGTACTTTGCAGGAAGGCGATATGCTTTGGGCCATTAAGAACCTGTGCGGTATGGACATCAAGCAGGCTGAGGAGCATCGCATTATGGAGATTGACCGCCGCAGAGATAATGTGGCCGTTCCCGTCACTGCCACCATGCTGGATCTTATTACCAGCGCCAGCGAGCAGAATTTTGTTCCCGTTGTAGATGATAAAAATGCTTTTATTGGTTTGATTACCCGCCGTGCCATACTGCGGTATTGCCAGCAAGCTCTGGAAAACGGCAATGTGAAGCTTTGATCTGTTCTTCTCTCTATACCCCCCTCAAATGGCGTGCCGGGCTTCTCCTCCCGGCACGCTGTTTGCGTCTTCGGCGCAGTGAATAACGAAGGTAAATTCCTGTTTATCGGGCCGTTTTCCATAGAAGGCTGTAGGGCGGGGGCATGCCCCCGCCGGGCAGTATCGAAATTTTTGCACCGATTTTTAAGGCAAAACCCTTCGTTTCCCGTGTTATCGGCAATGCCTATCAAGGAATTGGTGCCC
>JAZQXK010000005.1:0-9818 GCA_045632785.1 Faecousia sp. | reverse complement strand
GGCGCGAATGCCGCAATGGTGAGCAACAATGACCTCCGGAACCGTGCTCATGCCTACCAGATCTGCGCCAAGAACCCGGAAGGCCCGGATCTCTGCCGGAGTTTCATAGCTGGGGCCTGTATAGGCCAGATAAACGCCCTGTTTCAGATCGATGCCCTGTTCCGCTGCCACCTCCAGAGCCAATGCCCGCAGCTCCGGATCATAGGCCCCGGACATATCGAAGAAGCGAGGGCCGAATTCTGCGGGATTGGGGCCGATCATGGGGTTGGTGCCCAGCATATTGATGTGGTCGGTGATCAGGCACAGGTTGCCGGGAGCGAAATCCCGGTTCACAGCGCCGCAGGCATTGGTGACGATCAGTTTTTCCACACCCAAAAGCCGCATCAGGCGAACAGGGAAGGCGATATCTGTCATGGGGTAGCCCTCATAGAAGTGGAGCCGCCCCTGCATACAAATGACATTCTTTCCGGAAAGCTTGCCGGCAACGAACTGGCCGGCGTGGCCGGGTGCGGTGGATACGCGCATACCGGGCACTTCCTTATAGGGAATGACGGTGGGGTTTTCGATGCGCTTGGCAAGATCGCCCAGACCGCTGCCCAAAATAATTCCCACAGTGGGCTTTTCTGCCAGTCTGTTGTTTAATAGCTCTGCTGCATTTTTCAGAATTTCCATAAGAATACTCCTTATTGTTTTTGTGGGTAGGTTGGGGGTTCTAGTTTTTCCAACAAGCTCTCCCATTGTTTTTTTCGGTCGTCCGTATCCCGCCTGCGCTGGGCGGTGTCCATGTCCCGAATAAAGCCCTCCATTTCCTGCCGCACCGCCTCTACCTCAAGCTGCAGCTCCTGCGCAGACATCCGCAGCACCCCGGAGCGGAAGACGGATAGCTGAATGAGGTTGTCCGAGGTAGCTACCCACACCCGGTCATGCTTGCCTACAGCATGAATGAGGGCTTCGATATACATATCGCAGGTTTCGTTTTCTTTGGTATACACCACCAGAAGATTGTGATATAATGAGCGGTGACCACGGCTACCCTTTACCCGGTAGCCATCAAATACCAGCACCACATCCCGGTTTTTATACCCGGCATAGTTGCTCAAAATGTCCATGAGCTTTTGCCGTGCGGTTTCCAAATCCTCCTGGGCAAGCTGCTTCAGCCCATCCCAGGCAAAGAGCATGTTGTACCCATCCACAAAAAGATACTCCTTTTTATCCGGGTACACCG
Organism: Faecousia sp.; assembly: GCA_045632785.1. Taxonomy (GTDB): domain Bacteria; phylum Bacillota; class Clostridia; order Oscillospirales; family Oscillospiraceae; genus Faecousia. The sequence goes on along the minus strand of JAZQXK010000005.1, from coordinate 8,593 downwards.
CTGTGGATGCCAGGGGCTTAGAGGTCACTCTGGGAGGCTGATACTGGGGTCTGCGAATAGGTCCAAACTCCCTGTCCATGATTTTTTCCAGTTCCTTGTCATCATAAACCGGTTTCGCAGGGGCAGGGGCGATTTTGGGTGCAGGCGGTTTCAGACAGGAGGGCAGGTGCATATACTCCGGCACTTCATGCCATTTTACCGTAAAGCCCGCTCCATGGGCGCAGAACACAGAATCCGGGGTATTTTCCAGGTCCGCTTCCGGGTCATAGGCAAAGGCCTCTGTCACTTCCTGCTGTGCCTTGCAGGGATAGAAGCCCCCGGAGGCCAGAGCTAGTCGGCCCCTGCCTCTGGTATAGGCGGCAACCTGGGCGGCATAGTCCTGCAGCAGAACCACCGGGGCTTTACCTCTGAGAATTGCAAATTCCCCCTGGGTATGCTGCTCAAAGTCCAGGGTCTCTGCCTGCAAATCACCCAGGGCTCTGCCCACATTGCCCTGGGGCACAGTAAGTGTATAGGCATAATAGGGCTCTAACAGGACACTTTCTCCCTGCATCAGCCCTTGCCGCACCGCCCGATAAGTGGCCTGACGGAAGTCGCCTCCTTCGGTGTGCTTCAGGTGTGCCTTGCCGGACACCAGGGTAATTTTCACATCTGTAATAGGCGAGCCGGTAAGCACGCCCAAATGGGTCTTTTCCGAAAGATGCCCCTGAACGAGCCTTTGCCACTGCCTGTCCAGCACATCCTCCGGACAGCGGGAGCTTAATGCCACACCGCTTCCTCTGGGTAATGGCTCTAAAAGCAGATGCACCTCGGCATAGTGGCGCAAGGGCTCATAATGCCCCACGCCCTCTACAGTCTTGCTGATGGTTTCTTTATATAGTATGCGCCCGGTGCCGAAGGTAACCTCCAGCCCGAACCGCTCTGCAATCAAGCTTTTTAGGATCTCGATCTGCACCTGCCCCATAAGCCGTGCATAGATCTTTCCGGCTCGCGGCTCCCAATGCAGCCGCAAAAGGGGATCTTCCTCCCCCAATTCCATAAGTTTTGGCATCACCGCCATGGGGTCGGTCTTTGGGGGCAGCTCTAAGCAATAGGTCATAACCGGCTCTAAAACCGGCTGCTCCATGTCCTGCTCCGCCCCCAAACCCTGTCCGGGATAGGTCTTGCTCAGACCAACCAGGGCAGCGATCTCTCCGGGAAAAATTTCCTCCGCCTGCGTATATTTCTCCCCGGAATACAGGCGAATTTCCTTGATTTTTTCTGTATATTTCTTTCCCTCTGCCTCATAGGTCAAAGGAGCGCGCACCCGAAGGCTTCCTCCGGTAATGCGTACATAGGTCAGCCGGTTTCCCGAGGGATCTCTGGCAATTTTATAAACCTGGGCAGCAAAGTCCTTCTTGGGGGCAACGCCCGGTGCAAGACGGCACAGCCAGGAAATAAATTCCTCCACACCCTCTAAGCGAAGGGCAGAGCCAAAGAAGCAGGGGAACAGCAGTTCTTTCCCGCTCAGCTCCCGAAGCTGTGTGTCCGTAACCTCCCCGGTTTCCAAATAGCTTTCCAGCACATCCTCCCGGCACATGGCGGCATTTTCCGCCACAGCTTCCCACTCCTGGGAGAAGTTCACGCAGTGGTCGGATAGATTCCTCCCACAGTCTGCCAAAATATCCTCCATTCCCTTTCCCGGCAAGTCCATTTTGCTCACAAAAAGGAAGGTGGGCACGTGATTTTTCCGCAGCAGCTTCCAAAGGGTCTGGGTATGGGCCTGCACCCCGTCTGTGCCGGAGATCACCAGAATGGCGCAGTCCATGACCTGCAAGGCCCGCTCCGCTTCCCCGGCAAAATCCACATGGCCGGGGGTGTCCAGCAGGGTAATCTCCGCATCCTCCCAGGTCATACGGGCCTGTTTGGAGAAAATGGTAATACCCCTTGCCCGCTCTAAGCTGTGGGTATCCAGAAAGGCATCCCTATGATCCACTCTGCCCAGCTTTTTTAAGGCACCGGCAGTATATAAAAGGGCTTCGGAGAGGGTGGTTTTTCCTGCGTCCACATGGGCTAAAATGCCCACGGTGAGCCTTCTCATAGCAATCGTCCTTTCTGTAAATTTTAGTTTATAGGTCAAATCCCCTCAAAAGGAGAATCTTTATGCGTAACATTCCCGACTTCACTTCCCCTCATGGGGCAGCCCAGCTAATTTTAGAAAGCATCCCCTACACCGAAACAGCCTACATTTTGGTGCGATGGGTCATACCGGGCGAGCTGCATTTACTTTTAGAGGAATGTCGCCGTTTTTGCCGCATGGCAGGCGCAGAGCGGGTACTGGCTCTGTCCGATACCTTAGGAGAAGAACCTGTCCCTTCCAATTGTCCCATTGCCTTCCGGGTGCTTTCCATGCAGCTGGACAAAGCCTCCATCCCTCCGGCAGATGCAGCCCTTTTTCCGGTAACACCGGCGCTGGCAGAGGGCTATATCCGCAGATATAACGAGGCCATGACCGGCATCGACGGTGCCATCCGGCTGACCTCCCAAGACAAAGAAAGGCTGCTGCAGCAGGGCAGCTGCTATTTTGTCCATCGGGACAGCGTTCTCCTGGGCCTGGGGCAAGTGGACGGAAACCGGGTTTCTGCCATTGCCGCCTGCGTACCGGGAGAGGGGAAAGCCGTCCTCCAGGCATTGGCTGAGGCAATTTTTGAAGACACCCTTTGCCTCCATGTGGCAGATACCAACAAAAAAGCCCTTCGCTTTTATGAGAAAATGGGATTTGTTCCCACCGGTATCAAGGAGCTCTGGTTGGAGCTTCCCAATCAGTGAAAATCGGGGTCAGGTGCAGCTTTTGTACCTGACCCCATTTCGTTTTTAGGAGAACAGACCCTGCCGGGCTTCCTTGCCTACCAGATATTCAAAGGTAGCCAGCTCATAGGGTGGGATATACAGCCGCCAGGTTTCCCCTTCATGGGTAAACTCCAGCGCATAGTAGGGCTTGAAGGAGATACCGTATCTGGTTTCTCCCAATTTATGGGATTTATAAGGTTCTTCCGTAATGTACTGTTCCTTGTTCCAGTTTTCAATGCTTACCCGCCGGTTGATCTTATCGAAGCAGGTAATATCAGCCAAAGGAATACCATATTTTTTCATCCCGTCTACCAGGTACAGCATCCCATTCTGAGAGAACGCACGAAGCTCCGGATTGATGAAGGTGTTTGTAAGGAAACCCTTGAGGAAAAGTCGTCCCCCTTTGACCTTAAACCGGGAGACCAGCACATCTACAGTCGCCGCATCCGCAGGCACACCCAAGGTCGCATAGGCGCTCTGCATCATAGACTGCACCCGCACCTGCTGCGCCCTAAAGTCCTCCTTAGAGCCCAGGCGCTTCTTTCTGATCCACTGCGCCAGCTCTAAAACGCCCCAAATCAGGCCGCAGCCCAACATAATATAAAATACCCAGGCTGCATTTCGGAACGCCTCATCCAGGGGAGTATCTACCAGAGCCCGGATCGTTCCACCCAGAATCGCCAAGGCGGCGATCATGGCAATATTCTTCACCCAACGCAACGCCTTTGGCAGCTTCATGTATTCTTCCCGGTTTTCCAGCTTATCCGTTTCTTTTTCCAGGGCTTCTGCCTGTACAGGGGGAAGGGCCTGGGCAACCAACTCGTCACCCCAGATTTCCGGTTCCTTTCTGCTGTTGGTGATGTTAATACCAAATAGAATTTTCATGGAGACCCCTCCTTTTCTTTTTGGGGGTTCATCAGCGCCCCCAGGTGCATGGAGCGCAGAAAAGTTTCGTTTATCGTACAATCTGAGTGCGGGGGACAGTTTCCCATCCCCCATCATATGAAATTACATTTCAGTCTCAACCAGTCTGGAGATCACACCAGCGCAGCGGGGGCACAGGCCCTCGGCATTGGCGGCCTCGGAGTGCATCCAGCAGCGGGGGCACTTCTCGCCTCTTGCCTCGGTGACACCCACCTTGAGGCCGGGGAAGTTGGCGCCTTCGCCCATGGTAGCATCGGCAGCGGCAGCTTCCAGCGTGCAGGCGGAAACGATGAAGATCTCAGCAAGATTCAGTTCCTTCACGGCTTCCAGAGCAGCAGCGGCAGTTTCGTCGGCAGCTTCCAGGGTAACATGAGCCTCCAGAGCCTTGCCGATGCGCTTGGCAGCACGGGCAGCTTCCAAAACGGCGTTCACATCCTGACGGAGCTTCAGTGCCACAGCCCACTTTTCCATGGCCTCGGCAGGAAGGCCGTAAGAGCCTTCTGCGGAGGGCATCCGGTTCAGCAGGATGTTTCTGGCATCGTCGGTGTCCCGATGGGGCATAGCCTGCCAGATCTCGTCGCAGGTGTAAGCCAGAATAGGAGCGAACAGCTTTGCCATGGAGTCCACAATCAGGAACAGGGCGCTCTGAGCGGAGCGGCGCTTGGTGCCGTTGGCATCTTCACAGTACAGACGATCCTTGATGATATCCAGATAGAAGCTGGACAGCTCCACCACGCAGAAGTCGTTGATGGCATGGGAAACTACATGGAACTCGTAGTTGTTATAAGCACGCAGACAGGTTTCGATCAGCTTGTTCAGCTTGGTCAGTGCCCAGCGATCCAGCTCTTCCATTTCCTCAGCGGGAACGAGGCTATTGGGATCGAAGCCGCCCAGGTTGCCCAGGCAGTAGCGGGCAGTATTGCGGAACTTCAGGTAGCTCTGGCTCAGCTGCTTGATGATCTCCTTGGAGCAGCGCACGTCTGCATGATAGTCTGCAGAACCGGCCCACAGACGGACGATATCCGCACCGTATTCCTTGATCATGTCGGCGGGGTCAACGCCGTTGCCCAGGGACTTGTGCATGGCTCTGCCCTGTCCGTCAACGACCCAACCATGGGTAATGACTTCACGGAAGGGAGCGCCGGCTTCCAGTGCGCCAACAGCAGTCAGCAGGCTGGACTGGAACCAGCCACGGTACTGGTCAGCACCTTCCAGATACACATCGGAGGGCCAATTCTTCTGGTCATCATGGCGCAGGGATGCATAGTGGGTAGAGCCGGAGTCGAACCAGCCGTCCAGGGTGTCGGTTTCCTTGTCGAACTCCTTGCCACCGCAATGGTGGCAGGTCAGGCCCTCGGGAATCAGCTCCATGGCTTCCTTCTGGAACCAGATGTTGGAGCCGTGTTCTGCAAAGAGAGCAGAGATGTGGTCGATGGTTTCTCCGGTGCAAATGGGCTTACCGCAGTCCTTGCAGTAGAATACAGGGAAGGGCAAACCCCAGCGGCGCTGACGGGAGATACACCAGTCGGCACGCTCCCGGATCATGGTCACCATGCGATCCTTGCCCCAGGCAGGCAGCCAGCGGACTTCCTCACAGGCGGCAGCAGCCTGATCCTTAAAGGAATCTACGGAGCAGAACCACTGGGGTGTAGCACGGAAGATGATGGGGTTCTTGCAGCGCCAGCAGTGGGGATAAGAGTGGATCATTTCTTCGGAGGCAAACAGCGCCCCGGATTCCTTCATATCAGCCAAAATGGCTTCGTTGGACTGGGCATAGAACATACCGGCATACTTACCGGCAGCCTCGGTCTGATAGCCACGGTCGTCTACAGGAACGATCAGCTCCACATCATAGCGGCGGCAGGTCTGATAGTCGTCAGCACCAAAGCCGGGGGCAGTGTGGACGCAGCCTGTGCCGGAGTCCATGGTAACATAGTCCGCAGTGACCAGAAGGCTGGTTCTCTCCAGGAAGGGATGCTGTGCGGTCATATACTCGAAGAAGTTGCCGGGGAAGGTGGCGATTTCCTTATATTCCTCAACGCCGCCTTCCTTCATGGTCTTCTCTGCCAGAGCCTTGGCAACGATATAGCGCTCCTTGCCTGCATCCAGAAGCACATAGTCCTCATAGGGGTGGAAAGCAATAGCCAGGTTGCCGGGGAGCGTCCAGGGGGTGGTGGTCCAGATGATGACATAGGTGTTCTGAATGCCGCCAAAATCATTCAGCTTGCCCTGATCGTCAGCCAGAGCGAACTTGACATAGATGGAGGTACACTTATCATCAGCATACTCGATCTCGGCCTCAGCCAGAGCGGTTTCGTCCTTGGGGCACCAGTAAACAGGCTTCAGGCCCTTGTAGATATAGCCTTTCAGGAACATTTCACCGAAGACCTTGACTTCTTCCGCCTCGAAGGACTTGTCCATGGTCTTGTAGGGCCTCTTCCAGTCGCCCACAAAGCCCAGCCGCTTAAAGCCGGCCATCTGCTTGTCGATGTAGTCCTGGGCGAAGGCTTCACAGGCGGAACGGAACTCGGGGACGGGCATAGTCTTGTGGTTCAGCTTGTTCTTCTTGATGATGGCAGACTCAATGGGCATGCCGTGGTTGTCCCAGCCGGGGGTGTAGGGGGTGTAGTAGCCCTGCATAGCCTTGGAGCGGATGATGAAATCCTTGAGGGCCTTGTTGAGGGCGTGACCCATGTGGATGTTGCCGTTGGAGAAGGGAGGGCCATCGTGCAGCACAAAGCGGGGGCAGCCTTCGTTCTTTTCCATGAGGGCAGCATAGAGATCCAGTTCTTCCCAAGCTGCCAGCATACCGGGCTCCCGGTTGGGCAGGCCCGCCTTCATGGGGAAGGCAGTCTTGGGGGTGATGATGGTGTTTTTGTATTCCATGGTTGAGTTTCCTCCAATCATTTAATTCTGTGTTGTAAATATAATGGTAAATTTTGGTTTATCGGGGAGTATGGGATCCACCTTTGTAGGGGCCGGATACATCCGGCCCGTTCCGCACTGCAAATTTGTACGAATTCGCCCTAAATGGTGCTGTTTTTCAAACTTTTCCGCCGGGCCGGATATATCCGGCCCCTACAGTCTTCTATCAAAAACGGCCCGCTAAATTGGAATTTAGCGGCTGGATCCATGCAAAAAGCAGCCCCCGAAAAATCGGGGACTGCCCTGCTTTTACTGTGTCAGAATGGGATCGGACAGCAGCTTACTTGCTTTCCTTTACGCCTTCTACCAGACCGTTGGCCATGCCCACCAGACCTTGCATCTCGCTGGGAATGATGATCTTGGTGGCCTTGCCGTCGGCAACCTTTTCCATGGCCTGAATGGCCTTGAGCTTAACGACCTGCTCGTTGGGAGCCTGCTCATTGAGCATACCCATGGAGTCGGCCATAGCCTGCTGCACCATGCGGATGGCCTGGGCTTCGCCGTCGGCCTTCAAAATGGCGGCCTGCTTCTCGGCTTCTGCTCTCAGAATGGCGGCCTGCTTTTCCGCATCGGCACGGAGGATTGCGGATTCTCTTTCACCTTCGGCAATGAGGATGGCAGACTTCTTCTGGCCCTCTGCCTGGAGGATTGCCTGACGGCGGTCACGCTCGGCCTTCATCTGCTTCTCCATGGAGCTCTGAATGTCAGCAGGAGGCAGGATGTTCTTCAGCTCAACACGGTTGACCTTGATGCCCCAGGGGTCAGTGGCCTCGTCCAGAATGGAGCGCATCTTGGTGTTGATGACATCGCGGCTGGTCAGGGTCTGGTCCAGCTCCAGCTCGCCGATGATGTTACGCAGGGTGGTAGCGGTCAGGGTTTCCATAGCCATCATGGGCATTTCCACGCCGTAGGCATAGAGCTTGGGGTCGGTGATCTGGAAATAAACAACGGTGTCGATCTGCATGGTAACGTTATCCTTGGTGATAACGGCCTGGGGAGGATAGTCCAGAACCTGCTCTTTCAGGCTGACCCGCTTAACGATCTTATCGATCAGGGGCACCTTGATATGCAGGCCGACGCTCCAAACATCCTTGAAGGCGCCCAGCCGTTCCAACACATAGGCTTGGGACTGGGGAACGATGCGAATATTCTTGGCAATAATGATGATTGCCAGCAGTGCCAGAACCAGAGTAATGATCCAATCGAAAACATCCATAATAGTTACCTCCTAAAATTTATCAATTTGTGGCGGGGACTTCCGCCGGAGTTACATAGAGTTTGACACCCTCCACACGGTCTACCCGAACCACAGCGCCTTCCGGGATGCTCTCCCCGGAGGTGCTTCTGGCTGTCCAGGTCATGCCGCCGATCTTTACAGTGCCGGTGGTGTGCAGGTTGTTGATCTCTCGGGTGACGATGCCCTCTTTTTCAACGATGGCATCTACATTGGTTTTCACCAGCTTGGGGGTCATGTATTTCTTTGCCAGGGGACGGACAGTGGCAAGAGTGATGCCGGAAACTGCCACAAAGACGATGATCTGCACCGTCAGGCTGGCATCCAGGGCAGCGGCAATGAGACCGCCCAGTGCGCCCGCAGCGAACCAGATGGACACAAGACCAACGGTACTGGCTTCCACGATCACAAAGAGGATCATAATGCCCAGCCAAATCATTACTTCCAAATCGATCAGTCCTTTCTTGGTTGGATTTTATATTAGTATAACAGATAACTAGTTTTTTGCAACAACGAATGCGCATTTACCCGGGTTGGGCAGTAAATTTTGGTTTATCGGGCAGTTTAGGGAACCCCATTGTAGGGCTGGGGCATGCCCCAGCCGGGCACCAATTCCTTGATAGGCATTGCCGATAACACGGGAAACGAAGGGTTTTGCCTTAAAAATCGGTGCAAAAATTT
>JAZQXK010000004.1:0-11596 GCA_045632785.1 Faecousia sp. | reverse complement strand
TGTGGATAAGATCACCTGGTGGCATCTGGCAAGACAGTACCGCCTGGCGGCAGGAAGCGGAGAGAGAAGATAAGGGGAAACGGTTGACAGTTGGGCGGTAAATTTTGGTTTATCTGTGAGTTTGCTGGGCACTCTTGGCCCCCTCTGATGAGGGGGCTGTCAGCCGAACAGGCTGACTGGGGGAGAGAAAACCTCATAAATTTCCTTTGTTTTGATGCTTATTGCCAGATTTTAGGCTTGTTTTCTCTCCCTCCGTCAAAAATCAAAGTTTTTTCCCACCTCCCTGGGCAGAGATAGGTTTCGGTGCGGTGCAACCCATAGGTTCGTAAGATAAACAGGAATTTACCCTTCTAATCTCCCTTGCAAAAATTTTTTCAAAATTTCTTCCAAACTTCTGTAAGATTTTTCCTTTTCCTGCATCTAACAGGCAGATACCCCAAAAAGGAGGTGAAGCAGTGAACGATTTTGAAGCCATATACCGGCAGCACTTTGGAGAAGTGGAGTTGTATCTTCTGACCCTTTGCAAAGATGCCGCTCTTGCTCAGGAGCTGACCGCCCAGACCTTTTTTCAAGCTATGGAAGCTCTCCCCAAATTTCGGGGCGATGCCAAGATCGACACATGGCTGTGTGCCATAGCCAAAAATTGCTACTTGGCACATTTGCGAAAACGTAACCCGGAGCAGCTTCCTGAGCATTGGGACGAACCGGATGCAGTCCCCTCACCGGAAGAACTGCTGACACGAAAAGATCAGGCTATGGGGATCCATCGGGCATTGCATAGCCTTCCCGAGCCTTATAAGGAGGTATTTTCCCTTCGGGTGCTGGGAGAGCTTTCCTTCGGGCAAATCGGCTCGCTTTTTGGAAAGACCCAAAATTGGGCCTGTGTTACCTACCACAGGGCCAAGGATAAAATCAAGGAAATTATGGAGGAATGATCTATGGAAATTAGCTGCAAGATCATAGAAGATCTCCTTCCCCTGTATGCGGAAGGACTGGTAAGCCAAGAAACCGCTGCTGCTGTGGAGGCACACCTTGTTGAATGCGAAAATTGCAGGCACATTTTGAATGACCTGCAAGCGCCCCCCCAAGTCATGCCCAAGCCTACAGAGGGCTTAAAAACCGTGCGCCGGGAGCTGCGGAAAAGAATCGGCCTTTTAAGTCTTTTTTGCATCCTGCTTACGGCATCCCTGCTTGTGGGCGCATTTGCCTTCCTGTATCAGCCGGCCTATCCTCTGACTGCGGAGGAAGCCATTGCCCAGGTAGTAGAGGAAGATGGGCAGATCGTGGTATACTTTACCCCGGAGGCAGGAAGCAGCCAATACATCCAGGAAATTGACCCGGATACCGGAAAGCACTCCGTTACCATAACTGCCTGCAAGCGGATGGCTTCCTTTTTTCAGGAGGATACTGGTCCCCGCGGCCCTATGACCTTCTCCGATGTGTCCCGGATCTGGTTTGCTTCAACATCCCCGGAGCAGGAAGATGTTCTTCTGTGGGGCGAGCCTATAGACGGGGGACGCGTTACCCTTCCCCGGCTTTTTATGCGCTACTACTTCTTCCTGGCTCTGGTCACTGCCATCCCTCTGGGAATCTTGTGGCTGATCCTGCGGAAGAAAAAATATGGCTTCATCCCCGGAATCCTCGCTTTGTACCTGTTCTCTTACGCCGGAAGCATCTGGTTCGCCACTGGAAACTCCATGCTGATCTATGACCCCCTGGACAGTTCCGTGGTTTTTGCCCTTTCAGCCTGTCTGGGCGTACTGATTGGAAGCTGTGCGCTGTGCGGCATCAAACTGTGCAAAATGAAGATGCAAGATAAGAGCGCCTGTAAAACATAGACAAAACCCGCCACCGGAGTTCAAATTCCGATGGCGGGTTACCATTTATTGTCTTAACAGTAGAAGTCCTTGATTTTCTTGGCTCTGCTGGGGTGGCGCAGCTTGCGGATAGCCTTATTTTCGATCTGGCGAATACGCTCACGGGTAACGCCGAAGATCTGGCCCACTTCCTCAAGGGTATGGGTGCGGCCGACTGCCATGCCGAAACGCATCCGAAGAACGTCTGCCTCCCGCTCCGTCAAAGTGCCAAGGATCTCGGACAATGCCTCTGCCAGAAGGGCGTTGGAGGTAGCGTCGGCGGGGCCGGGGGTGTTGTCGTCTTCCACGAAGGAGCCGATGGTGGTATCTTCTTCATCACCCACAGGGGTATCCAGACTGAGGGTATCGGCGGCGGTGCGGTTGGCCTCGATGATCCTCTCCACAGGAAGGTTCAGCTCCTTGGCGATCTCCTCCATGGTAGGCTCACGACCCAACTCTTGCACCAGCTTGCGGTTGCAGCGGGTAGCCTTGTTGATGACCTCTACCATATGCACCGGCACCCGGATGGTACGGGCCTGATCGGCGATGGCTCTGGTAATGGCCTGCCGGATCCACCAAGTCGCATATGTAGAGAATTTGTTTCCCTTTGTCCAGTCGAATTTGTCTACGGCACGGATGAGGCCGGTGTTGCCTTCCTGGATCAAGTCCAGAATATGCAGGCCACGACCGGAATACTTCTTGGCAATGGAAACTACCAGACGGAGGTTGGCTTCGGTGAGCTTGTCCTTGGCAGCCTTGTCGCCTTCGGCAACCCGCTTGGCCAGCTCAACTTCTTCCTCCGCACTCAGCAGCTTTACCTGACCGATCTCCTTCAGGTACATCCGAACAGGATCGTCCAAACTGTACTCCGCAGCAAGATCCACCGGGTCTACCAGTTCTTCTTCCTCGGTTTCCAGGATGTCTGTTTCCCCAACCAGATCATCCAGAGGAGGCAGGGCATCGTCCATATCCAATTCCAGGTCATTGCCGATGATCTGGATGCCCAAGGTATCGAACCGCTCATAAATCTCTTCGATCTTCTCCGCGGTAATATCCAGCTTTTCCAATTCTCCGTTCAGTTCGGAGGCACGGAGCATACCGTCTTTTCTGCCCTTGGCAATCAAGGCCTGCAAAGCGGCAATGCTTTCTTCTCCTGCCTTGATGGGCTTTTTGGTGGTGCTCATTTCAAACACTTCCTTCTCGTTACTTCTGTTCTAAAAACAACAATGTGACTATATCCCGATTATTCCACTTTGACAAGGGCAAATTTCAGGATTTTTCGGAAAATTCAAAAGAATTTTCCCATTTCTTCCAAGATAATTTCCGCCCTTGCCCGAAAGGGGTCAGTTTTCGTCATCCCTTGCAGGAGAGTTTTCCCCATCTTCCGCAGAATCATACTTAGAAGGAAGTGTAATGGGATGGAGCTTCACCACGCAGCGGTGGATAGGCTTGCCTTCGTTGTAAAATTTTTCTTCGTAGTCGGTCATAATACCCACAGGGCCGTTTTCATGGAGATTCCAGGTGACCTCCTCCGTAGGGAAGCCCACTGCCTCAAACTCCTCCAGGGAGAAGGCAAACAGGGGGCGGTTGTCGGTTTTGAAGTGGATCTCGCCGCCTTCCCGAACCACCTGACTGTAGTGCGCCAAAAAGCCCCGATGGGTCAAACGGCGCTTGGCATTCTTCTTTCTGGGCCAGGGGTCGGAGAAGTTCAAAAACAGGCCGTCCAGCTCGCCGGGGGCAAAGCATTCCTCCATGCGGGCGGCATCCATATCCACGAAAAATACATTTTTCAGCCCCATAGCCATGGCCTTCTCCATGGCAACGACCATGGCATCGGCGCACCGCTCCACAGCGATCAGGAGCATCTGGGGATTCTGCGCAGCGGTTTCTACAGTGAAGCGACCCTTGCCGCAACCCACTTCCACCCAAAGCTGGGTGCATTGGGGGGCTAAGCTCCGCCAAGTGCCCTGCATGGACTCCGGTTTCTGAATCCAGCATTCCCGGCACCGCTCCATCCGGGGAATCAAATTGGGCTTCTTTCTCATGCGCATAGGATTTTCCTCCTGTGTGTTTCTATGTGATTCGCACTCTCGATTGCGTTCAAATGAGTCCCTGCATTTTCAGGGCCTCCAGCACCATTTCTCCCGCCTTCTCCTGAGGCTCCCGAATGGTTGCACCGGCTGCAGCTCTGTGACCGCCGCCACCGAAGTGGACGCACAGGGCAGCTCCGTCATACTCCGGAGCGCAGCGGACGGAGATCTTGGTGCTGCCGTCTTTCACGGTGCGGAAGGTAACTGCCAGATGCACTCCTGCTACACTGCGTCCAAAGCCGGACACATCCTCCAGGTCGTCTTCGCCCAGACCCAACTCCTGCTCCAGTTCCAATGGAATAAAGACCAGGGCGATTTTTCCATCTGCGTACAAGCGCATATGATCGGTCATGTAGGCATTGAGCCGAAGCCGCCCCAGAGAAACCGTGCCGTAGATCTCCTTGTTGATGCGGTAGAAGTCCGCACCGCCTTCCAGGCAGGCAGCAGCAGTACGCAGTGTGTGTCCGGTGGTATTGGAATAGCGGAAACAGCCGGTGTCGGTACACACAGCCACATAAAGGGCATTGGATATATCCTTATCCAACACGACCCCAAGGGCTATTAAAATTTCGTAAATAATCTCACCGCAGGCGGCAGAGGAAGGGTCATTATGCCCCAGCTCCGCAAAGCCCCGGTTGGTGCCGTGGTGGTCAATGAGCAGGTCGATTGCTGTTCCTTCCCAGTTCTGGGGGAGCATTTCTGTTCCCGCTACATCCACGGAAACCACCTTTGCCCCCTGGGGGACAGCCGCCACCGTAAGGCCCTCCAAATAGGATACATACCGGGGGGTAAGCTGGGGATTTTCCAGCACAGAGGCAGTCTTTCCCAGCTTTCTCAGGCCACGGCACAGTGCGGCAGCGCTGCCTACCGTATCGCCGTCCGGGCGGCGGTGGGTCAGAAGCACCAGGTTATCCTGCTGCTGTAACCATTGGGCAGCTTCTTCAATCCTCAGTGTCTTCATTTTCTTCGTCCTTCTGAATGTTCAAAGAGCCAAGGAGATTCAGCATATACTGGCCTCTGGTGATGGAGTCATCCTCCTGCCAGTGAAGCTCCGGGGTATAGCGCAGGTTCAGTGCAGAGCCCAGCTCCCGGCGCAGATAGCCGCCTGCGGATTTCAGACCCTTAATGGCCTCTGCGGCCTTTTCCTTTTCCAGGAAGCTGACGTAGATCTTGGAATAGCGCAGGTCGGGGGTAGTTTCCACTCTGGTAATGGAGATCATGGTGCCGGACACTCTGGGATCTTTCAGATTCCGCAGCAGGTCAGACAGTTCCTTCTGGATCTCCTCGTTGATCCGTCCGATTCGATTGGATGCCATTTGGCTTCCTCCTTTTGTTATCATATGCGCACCCTTCCGGTGCATATTTCAATCTGTCCGCGCCAGCGGACACCTCAACTGCTCCGAAGGAGCAATTTCACTTGCCCGAAGGGCAAATTTCACAGCGCAGCTATTTCACTCGCCCCTCAGGGCGAATTTCACTGCTTTATGCAGAGCCAACGGCTCTGTATAAAGCCAGCCGCCCCGATTGACCGGCGCGGCTGGGGAAAAGCTTACTGCTTGATCTCTTCCATGGCGAAGCACTCGAAAATGTCGCCTTCCTTGATGTCGTTGTACTTGTCGATGGACATACCGCACTCATAGCCGGCAGTAACTTCCTTGGCAGCATCCTTGAACCGCTGCAGAGAGCCTACCAGACCCTGATGGAGAACCACATTGTCACGCAGCACACGAACCTGGGCATCTCTTGTGACCTTGCCATCCTTGACGAAGCAGCCTGCGATAGTGCCGATGGCGGAGACCTTATAGGTCTGACGGACTTCCGCATGACCAATGACCACTTCACGGTACTTGGGAGCCAGCATGCCCTTCAGAGCAGCCTCGATCTCGTTAATGGCATCATAGATAACACGATAGAATCGCATATCCACCTTGGAACGGGCAGCGCTAGCCTGCGCGCCGTCGTCTGCACGAACATTGAAGCCGATGACGATAGCATTGGCAGTGGAAGCCAGCAGGATGTCGGACTCGTTAATAGCACCAACACCGGCATGGATAACCTTAACCCGGACTTCCTCGTTAGCCAGCTTTATGAGGCTGGCCTTCACAGCTTCCGCAGAACCCTGTACGTCAGCTTTGACGATCAGGTTCAGTTCCTTCATCTTGCCTTCCTTTAGGTTGGCAAAGAGGTTATCCAGAGTGACCTTGGCAGTGGCCTTGGCGGCAGCATCCTTCTCAGCCTGACGGCGCTGCTCGACCAGCTCACGGGCCATACGCTCGTCGGAAACGGCATTGAACTCGTCACCGGGAGCGGGTACATCTGCCAGGCCGGTGATCTCCACAGGAATGGAGGGGCCGGCGGTCTTAACGGTACGGCCCTTATCGTCAGTCATCACACGGACACGGCCCACAGCAGTGCCGGCAATGATCACATCACCCTGCTTCAAAGTGCCGTTTTGCACCAGAAGGGTTGCAATGGGGCCTCTGTTTCTGTCCAGACGGGCTTCGATGACAGTACCCTTGGCGGGGCGGTTGGGGTTGGCCTTCAGCTCCTGCACCTCGGCAGTGAGAATGACCATTTCCAGCAGTTCGTCGATGCCCATGTGCTTCTTGGCAGAAATAGGGCAAATGATAGTATCGCCGCCCCATTCTTCCGCAACCAGCTCATACTCGGTGAGCTGCTGCTTGATGCGGTCGGGGTTGGCGCCGGGCTTATCCATCTTGTTAATGGCAACGATGATGGGGATCTCGGCAGCCTTGGCGTGGTTGATGGCTTCAACAGTCTGGGGCATGATGCCGTCATCGGCAGCAACCACCAGAATGGCAATATCGGTACACATAGCACCTCTGGCACGCATAGAGGTAAAGGCAGCATGGCCGGGGGTGTCCAGGAAGGTGATGGGGCTGCCGTTGATCTGGACAGTGTAGGCACCGATGTGCTGGGTGATGCCGCCGGCCTCGCCGGAGGCAACATTGGCATGGCGAATGGCGTCCAGAAGGCTGGTCTTGCCGTGGTCAACGTGACCCATAACGACCACAACAGGGCTGCGGGACTGCAACTCTTCGGCAGTATCCACATGATCATCGATGATCCGCTCTTCGATGGTAACGGTGACTTCCTTTTCTACCTTGCAGCCCATTTCAGTGGCTACGAACTCGGCAGTGTCGAAGTCGATGACCTGATTGATAGTAGCCATGATGCCGTTCTTCATCAGGGTCTTGATGACCTCTACGGCAGTCTTTTTCATCATGCTTGCCAGCTCAGAAACCGTGATCTCCTCGGGGATCTTCACGGTCAGGGGGGTCTTCTTAATGACCTCAAGCTGCAAGCGGCGCATCTTCTCCTGTTCCTCGTTGCGAGCCTTGTTGCCCTGGAACTTGCCGCCCTTCTGCTTATTGGCCTTCTGCTTGCCGCCGCCGATTCTCTGCTTGCCGCCGGCCAGATTCTGAGCACGCTCGGAAACCAGAGTATCTACCCGGTCGTCAAAACGGGCAGAGTTGACCTGCACCGCAGAGGTATCCACAAAGCGGCGCTCCCGCTTCCGCTCCGGCTCCTTGGGAGGCTCAGGCTTCTGGGGGACAGGCTTGGCAGCTTCCTGCTTCTGGGCCGGCTTTGCCTTGTGGACATCCGCCTTGGGGGCTGCTTCCTTGGCCTTTTCTGCCTTGGGCTCAGCCTTGGGAGCTTCCTTGGGCTGGGCAGTGGCAAAGACCCGCTCGATGGAATCAATCTGATTCTTCTGGGTCACATATTCAAAAAACATATTCAGCTGTTCGTCGGTCATAACCTGGGAGCTGCTCTTGGGACGCTCAAAAAACTTTCCAATGATCTCCGAAACTTCCTTGGCAGTCATGCCCAGGTCTGCGGCGACCTCACGAACACGATACTTCACAAAACTCATTCTTCCGCACCTCCATGTGTCTTTTTGCCGAACCGCCGTCCGGCGACTTTGCTTCCGGTGGCGTATCCCTGTCTGCCAGTTTTGCTCCCACGATCTCCGTAGGACTTGTAGCCGGCAGGCTTACTTCCTTTTCCTGTGCTCTTTCCAAAATGGAGCTTCTTCCCTGCTTCCTGGAAAGGGGCTTTCCTTGCCTTTTCATCCTTGCGGTAAGGGGGCTGACCCTCCCGATGCGGGGTAAATTCCCGGCGGGGCATTTCCTGCACCCGCTCCTCTTTCTGAGCTTCCTTAGGAGCAGGAGCTTCCTTCTTGGTCTTCTTGCCCATGCGCAGATTTCTCTGGTGCGCCTTTTCCTCCAGCTGATGACGGCGGAAACGGTCTGCCTTAATGGTCAAAGCCTCAATGGCCTTTCCATACCGGGCTTCATCTTCCAAAGCCTTCAGGAAGGACAGAGCCATGGCCGGGTCTGTCATGGCAGCCAGTGCTACCACTGTGCGGCCCAGGGCTGTTCCCATCTCCTCCTTGGTAAAGGGGAGCACCACCATCTGCTGGTCTGTACCGGCAACAAAGTTCTTCGCTCTGCGCCGGGTATTGTCCGGAGCATCGGAGGCAACCAGAAGCAGTCTTGCGTGACCGGAGCGGGCAGCAGCACCTGCAGGCTCTTCGCCTACCTCGATACGCCCTGCCTTCCGGGCAAGGGATAGATAATTGATGGCATTAGGCTTCATTTCTTCCCTCCAACTCCTTTCTAAGCTGCTCGATCACCGTTTCCGGCACCTGCACCTCTAAATTCCGATCCAGGGACTTGGAGCGGATGGCTTTCTTTAAGCATTCCTCACTGGGGCAGACATATGCCCCACGCCCTGAAGCTTTTCCGTAAAAATCCAAGCTTACGACGCCTTCCGGGGAGCGAACCACCCGAATCATCTCTTTTTTCGGTTTCCGCTCCCGACACCCCATGCATTGGCGCATAGGAATCTTTTTCTGCATTGTGGCTGCCCTCCTTTCAGCACCATGGGTAAATCAGTCCTGCACTTCCTCTGCTTCTGCCTGCTGGGCTTCTTCCTCAGCGGCACGGGAAGCGGGCTTAATGTCGATCTTGTAGCTGGTCAGCCGGGCGGCAAGACGGGCATTCTGGCCTTCCTTGCCAATGGCGAGGCTGAGCTGGTCATCGGGAACCACTACCTTGCAAGCCTTCTGACCGGGGATCTGCTCCACAGAGATCACATCTGCGGGAGCAAGGGCAGCGGCTACATACTGGCAGGGATCTTCGGACCAGGTAACAATGTCGATCTTCTCGCCGTGCAGCTCATTGACGATGGCGGCAACACGACCACCTCTGGGGCCGACGCAGGAGCCCACAGGGTCAATGCCCTCCTGCACGGCACGGACAGCGATCTTGCTGCGGCTGCCGGGCTCACGGGCGATGTTCCGCAGCTCTACCAGGCCGTCAGCGATTTCGGGAACTTCCAGCTCAAACAGGCGGCGAACCAAGTTGGGGTGGGTTCTGGAAACAGCTACCAGAGGGCCACGGTTGGAGCGATGTACATCGATCACATAGACACGGATGATCTCGCCTTCCTTGTAGACCTCGCCAGGGATCTGCTCACTGGCTCTCAAAATGGCATCGGAGCGCTCTGTGCCGGTGCCCACCTGAATGAACATATCTTTGGAAATGGGGTCGATCCGGGACACGGTGCCGGTGAGCATTTCCTGGCTCTTGGAGGAATAGCTGTCGTACATAGCGCCACGCTCGGCCTCCCGGATGCCCTGGATAATGACCTGCTTGGCAGTCTGGGCAGCAATACGGCCAAAGGTCTCCACCTTTACAGGGATGCTCACCACATCGCCCACCTTGGCATTGGGGTCGACATTGTGGGCAGCCTCGGGGAGCATTTCCCCATTGGGGTTCTCTACTTCTTCCACCACGGTCCACTGCTGCACCATGGTCATGTTGGTTTCTGTCAGCTCCACAACAATATTTTCAGACACAGGGAGCTTGTGATCCTCCCGATCCTTACGGTAAGCATTGATCAATGCCTGCTTGATCCGCTCTACCATGTATTCTACGGGGATGTTCCGATCCGCCTCCAAATCCTTCAGCGCAGCAAAAATCACATCGGGCTGGCAAAGCTGAGGAGCGGGGGCTACTTTCTTTCTGGTACTTCTGGCCATGACACGGACCTCCTGTTAAAATTCCACACGAAGCCGCACCAGAGCGACCTCGGTCTTTTCAAAAGAATAATTTCCGGCAGGCGAAGAAATGCTCACCCGGCCATTTTCATAGTTTTCCAGCACGCCGGGAAATTCCTTCGTGCCGTCTTTGGGCTGATAGAGCTTGACCAGAACGGGGCTGCCCATAAAGCGGGCAAAGTCCTCCGGCCGCTTCAGCACTCGCTCCAAACCCGCAGAGCAGACCTCAAAGTGATAGCTGTCGGGAATGGGATCTTTTTCATCCAGAATGGGGTCTAAGGCACGGGAAACGGCCTCGCAGTGGGAAATGTCCACACCACCCTCTCTGTCGATATACACCCGGAGGAACCAATCCGCACCCTCCCGGACATATTCCACATCCCAAAGCTCCAGACCCAGGCCCTCCACCACAGGACGGGCAAAGGCTTCTACCTGTTCGGTGATTTTCATAGCAACACGCCTTTCTCAATAAGAAGGAGAGGGGCTTGCCCCTCTCCTTCCAAAAAATCTACTACTTACCATGGTCATTATACCACTGCAAAGCATAGATTGCAAGAGGATTTTTGAAGTTTTTTGAGAAAAACACCAAGGTTTATCCCTCTTTTTTCCGGGTAACTTCCCAAAAAGCAAAGGGAAGCGAAGGCCGCCGCACCCAAAAGGATGCGGCGGCTGAGATTTAGTTGGATTCTGTGATCAGGGTGATGCGTCCCTGGGGCGCTGCATACTGCGTGCCAACCACACCGGAGAGCACTTCGGTGATATAGGCAATCAGTGCTTCATCCATGGCAAGTCCGGTGTCGAACTGCTCTGTGGCACGGACGAAGGCATAGTAGCTGTCGCCGCCGCTGGCCAGGAAGTCATTGGTCACAACGGCATAGATGGCATTTACATCAAAGCTCTGTCCGTTGATCTCGTCGATGGTGACCCGGTTGATAGAAGCAGGGCCGTAATAGGTAGAGCCGGGGTAGGTTGCGACGGTGGGATCAAAGGCCTTGGTGGTATCTACAGTATACTTCATACCCGCCACCTGAGGGAAGCCACCGATGGCATTGGGGGTACAGAAGGTGGATGCCTCCAAAGCCTCCAAAAGCTCTGTGCCTGTGACATAGACCACCGCAACCGTGTTGCCGAAGGGAAGAACGGTATGCACGTCATTTTTGGTTATGTCCCCAACAGGAATCGATGCACGGATGCCACCGCCGTTAGTAACAGCTATCACATTTTCCCGGGGCACCTTGATGCTGCCCTCTTCCTTGGTAGCAGCCCACAAAATGGCATCCGCGATCAGGTCGCCCAGGTTGGTCTCCCGGGAGCGGACGGAAGCCTTCACACCGTCAAGCTCCACATCGCTTCTGGCAAACACCTTGCCATACTCCTCCAAAACCCGATCCACAATGTCCTGGGCTGCAGCAGCTACATCTGCATCCCCTGCATACCAGTGGGAGTTGCCCGCATCGTCTGTATACTTCAGAGGCTCCAAGCCGTTGGCTACCACTTCGCCGGTATGGCTGTCCAAAACCACATAGCCGGCATATTCCAGCCCTGTGCCGGTGGACTGGATGGGT
>JAZQXK010000003.1:0-4470 GCA_045632785.1 Faecousia sp. | reverse complement strand
AAAAAGTTTGATTTATGATGAAGCCACCAACTAAGAAATGGAGAGAGAACAATGAAGAAAATAATGGTATTCGTGCTGGCATGTCTTTTCCTGTCGGGGTGTGCAGCACCTTTGGACAACGAACAGGCGGGACATGGAATTGAATTCGTGGATGTACTGGGCAGAACTGTCACGGTTTCCAATCCGCAGAGAGTCGGTATTTGCTCCGGAAGCCTTGCAGAGTGCTGGCTGCTGGCAGGCGGAGAGGTCTGCGCCGCGACCCAGGATGCAGTAACGGAACGCGCTCTTGCGCTGCCGGACGATACGATTGATCTCGGTTCTCTGAAAGAGCCGTCGGCAGAAGCGATTTTGTCTGCCAATCTGGACTTCGTGATGCTGATGGCCAGCTTGCCAAATCACGTGGCGTTGGCTGAAACTCTGGAAAAGACGGGTATTTCCTATGCATACTTCGATGTAGAAAACTTTTCCGACTATTTGGAGCTCATGAAGGTATTCACGAATATTACCGGACGCAGCGACCTCTATGAAACGCATGCCGCCGCCTTACAGCAACAGATCAATGATGCTATCGAGAGCGGAAAGCGAGAAGATCATCCCACAGTGCTGGTTCTGCGGACATCTTCTTCCAGAGTAAAGGTTCTGGACAGCAGCTATATGGTGGGCGGAATGCTGAAGGAATTGGGCTGTATCAATATTGCAGACAGCGAAGATAGTCTGCTCACCGAGTTGAGTCTGGAGGCTATCGTGCAGGCTGATCCCGATTACATTTTTATCTCCTGCATGGGTGATCTGGCAGAAGGACAGGCACAGTTGGAGGCATCGTTGACCTCCAATCCCATTTGGGATACCTTGCAGGCTGTTCAAAACGGTCGGATATTCTATCTGGAGAAGGAACTGTTTCATCAGAAACCGAATGCACGGTGGGGGGAGAGCTATGAGATTCTGGCACAACTTCTTTCGCAGTAAGCGAAGCATCTTTGTCGGCAGTATTTCTCTGCTGTTCCTGTCGATGGTGGCAGCGCTGTGCGTTGGTGTTGTCACCTATACCCCAGCGCAGCTTTTGGAATTACCGGATATTCTTCGCTACATCCGCTTTCCTCGTGTGATGGCGGCAGTGTTTGCAGGGGCAGGGCTTGCGGGAGCCGGTGTCATCATCCAGACACTACTCGGCAACTCACTGGCAGGACCCAATATTATCGGCGTGAACTCCGGTGCCGGTTTCATGACCCTGATCGCGGCGCTGATTTTCCCCTTATTCCCGCAGATGCAGCCTGTGGCGGCGTTTCTGGGCGCGCTGGTGTCGGTGATACTGATCTATCTTCTGTCCAGAAAGGCGGGCACAAGCAGGATGACCATTCTGCTCTCCGGCGTGGTGCTGAACAGTCTTTTGAATGCAGCATCCGAAGCGCTCTGCACTTTCTTTCCCAATATTCAGATGAGCTACGCGTCCTTTCGCGTGGGCGGTCTGTCCTCGGTGCAGACATCGGTTTTGTATCCGGCGGTTTTTCTGATCGCAGCACTTTTCGTTGTGGTGCAGCTCAGAGCGGACACCTTGGAGTTGCTCTCGCTTGGAGACGAGACAGCATTTTCGCTGGGTGTTCCGGTCAGAAGATATCGTCTCCTGTTTCTGGTATGCGCCGCCGGTATGGCGGGAAGCTCCGTCAGCTTTGCAGGACTCATCGGTTTTCTTGGCCTGATTGTTCCCCACGGGGCAAGACTGGTGGTCGGTGATGAGATCAAAAAACTGTTCCCTCTGTCTGTCATCTGGGGAAGCTTGCTGCTCCTTGTATGCGATACGGTTGCAAGGACAGCCTTCGCACCCTTTGAACTCAGTGTGGGCATCGTACTATCCATCATCGGAGCGCCGGTGTTTATTCGAATGCTTTTGGGGCGAAAGGAGAGATGACCTGTGCTGGAACTGAAAGAACTAACGGTCGGCTACTCGAACAGAGCGGTTCTACGGAATGTGGCTCTGTCCTTTGATCCGGGAAAAATCTTCACGATTGTCGGCAAGAACGGATGCGGAAAAAGTACACTTCTGAAAAGCTGCGCAGGATTGCTGCAACCGAAGGATGGGGCAGTCCTGTTGGACGGAAAGGAGCTTTCCGGGTACTCAGACCGCGAGCGGGCACAAAAGCTCTCCTATCTCTCCCAGAGCAGAAACACACCGAATATCACGGTGGAACGATTGATGGCTCACAGCAGATTTCCTCACTTGGGGTATCCGAAAAAACTTCGCGAGGAGGATCGGGCGATCATTTCACAGTCGATCCGTCTTTTACAGTTAGAGGAGTTCCGTGACAAAAGTCTGATTACACTGTCCGGCGGAGAGCGACAGCGAGTGTACCTCGCTATGCAGATTGCACAGGATGCACCGTTTCTTCTCCTGGATGAACCTACTACCTATCTGGACATTGAGTATCAGCTGATGCTTATGGATCTGCTTGCGGAGTTGAAGCAACAGGGGAAAACGATCGTCATGGTGCTGCACGATTTGGGGCAGGCACTACGATATAGCGACCGCATCATCGCCATTGACGACAAAAAGGATATCCACACCGGAACACCGGGTGAGATCCTTGACAGTGGAACGCTCGGTCAGATATTCCATGTGGACATCCGACGAAGCGAGTATACATTTGAACGAAAAATGCCCCACTGCGAAACGCAGTGAGGCAAAGATCAGAGAATTCTGAAACAGTTTTTATCGTAGTCGATCAATCCATCCGCTTTCATGTTTGCAAGTTCCCGAGTCAGAGCACTGCGGTCGGCACAGAGGTACTCCGCCCATTCCACTCGCCCCAAAGGGATCTCAAAATAGCGGGAGTTTTGCATTTGCGCGTGGATGGAGAGATAGGCGAGGATCTTTTCCCGAAGTGTCTTCTTGGATATGACCTCCACCTTGCGCATCAGATCGCGGTTCTTATTGGCGATGATATGCACCATGTTTTCGATCAGCCGATGGTGGAACACACAGGCCATGGTGCAGCTGTGCATCACGCGGTCAAAGGGCAGAAAGAGGATCTCAGCATCTTCGCTCACAAGGAAGGTCACAACAGAGATGTTGTCCTCGCCGCAGGCAAAGGTCTCGCCAAAGAGTTCGTCCTTCCGCATCCGAACCAACATGGTTTTGTTGCCCCAGAGGTCTTCTTTGATCATATCCACCGCGCCGGAAAGCACGATGCCGATGTGCTTGATATTCTCCTCCTCAAAGGCGACGATCTCGCCTTTCTTAAATGCGGCAACATGATAGCCAATGCAGCCGAGCATGGTTGCACGGTCGTCCTGAGAGATTCCGTTGAACAACGGAGAATTGATCTCATTGATAATATCATGCATTATGATCACCTCTGAGAACTGATTTTACAACAAAACTGTTGCAACTGCAACATGGAAAGGAGACCGAAATGAGCAAACCGAAAATCAAAATCACTTTAGTGGATAGGCTCGGGAGTTGTGGCTGTCATCGTGGGCACAAGGTTGGTGATACATTCGATTATGATACGGAACGGGGAAGGCTCTGCCCCATGGCGATGCATGTTGCGTTTCCGTACATAGATATTATGCGTTATGGCGGAACCCCGCCGTGCAGCAAGAACGGAGAGATCCGGTTTTGCTGCCCCGATGCAGATGTGATCAATGTGTTCCGACTGGATGTGGAGCAGAAAACGGAATAATGAACTTAGATTACCCCTCTTTCCAGCAGATGAGTGTCATGCTATAATTGAAAAACGCGAAAAACGGTAAATGGAGGAATAGTCAATGGATAACGAAAAGGTATTTGCTATGCAGTTTGCCAAGGTTTACCCAATGCTGATTGCCAAGGCGGAGCGAAAAGGGCGTACCAAAGATGAAGTATATGAAGTCACCTGTTGGCTTACCGGCTATACGCCCGTTGAGTTGGATCGTTTTTTGGAAGTATCTATTCCCTATGGTGACTTCTTCCGGAATGCTCCGCAGCCCAATGAGAATCGCAGGCTGATCAAAGGTTCTGTTTGCGGCATAAGGGTGGAAACCATTGAAGATCCGCTGATGCAGGAAATCCGGTATTTGGATAAGCTGGTAGATGAACTGGCAAAGGGAAAGCCGATGGAAAAGATTTTGCGGAAGCAATAGTGTCGGCACGATAAAACCCATTGACAAACATCAATGCACTTGTTATCATATAGATAAACTTCGATGGGAGGTGTCTGCATGGATGAGCGCAAGGTTGCCGCTGTCTTCAAGGCTTTGGGCGACGAAAACAGAATCCGCATTCTGAAGCTGTTGCACGGCGGTGAGAAATGCGCCTGCAAGCTGCTGGAAGCGCTGAACATCAGTCAGCCGACCCTGTCCCACCACATGAAGATCCTCTGCGATGCAGGCATTGTGGCCGGCCGAAAAGAAGGAAAGTGGATGCATTACCGCATCTGCTGTGACGGTGTCTGTGCCCTGCGCAGCATGCTGCAGGAACTGCTCTCCCCGGAAATG
>JAZQXK010000002.1:0-2947 GCA_045632785.1 Faecousia sp. | reverse complement strand
CGTAGGATCCCTGTCCAGATAAATATGCCTGAACCATGGCAATCTTTTGCTCTGCCGTCCACTTTGATTTGGACATAGAAATACCCCCTAAAATAGACTTTGGATATTTCCATGGTCTACTTTAGGGGGATCATATCATTTCGGCTCGGGCGGCAGTTTTATGTAGGCTTACTCCTGTTCTTCCATGAGGGCACGGAAAGCGGGAAGACTTCTTTCGATGGTCTGCTGGGATACGCAGTAGCAAATGCGGAAATAGCCGGGGCAGTCGAAGCCGGTGCCGGGAACCAGCAGCAGATTTTTCTTCTTGGCTCTTTCGCAGAAGGCCAGATCATCACCGCCGGGGGCTTCAATGAACAGATAGAATGCACCGTCGGGCTTTGCCATGCGGTAGCCCATTTCGGTCAGGGCATCGTAGAGAAGCTTGCGGTTTCTGTCGTAGCTTGCCAGGTCGGGGCGCAGGTGGGTGCAGCGGGCAATGACCTTCTGCCACATAGAGGGAGCGCACACGTGACCGCCGGCTCTGGCTGCACCTGCAACTGCCGGGTACAACTCTGCGGCATCTGCTGCCTGCTGGGGAACATAGATGTAGCCAATGCGTTCACCGGGCAGGGACAGGGACTTGGAATAGGAATATACCACAACGGTATTGGGGTAGATGTTGGGAATGAAGGGAACTTCTACGCCGCCGTAGACCAGCTCTCTATAGGGCTCGTCGGCAATGATGTAAATGGGATGGCCGTATTCCTGGGCTTTTCTGGTGAGAAGATCGCCCAGAGCTTTCAAGGTCTCAGCGGTATAGACTGTGCCGGAGGGGTTATTGGGGGAGTTGACGATGACAGCCTGGGTGTTGGGAGAGACCCGCTCTTCCAAGGCTTTCAGGTTAATCTGGAAAGCTTCCGTATCCGCAGGAACCACAACCAGCTTGCCGCCGGACTGGCGCACAAAGGGGCGGTACTCCGGGAAGAAAGGAGCAATGGCAAGAATCTCGGAATCCGGGGAAACGATCAAGCTCTTGAATACGGCAATGAGGCCGGGGGCAGCGCCACAGCAAATAAACAGATCCTCCGGACGCACACCGGCATTGTAGCGGCTGTTTAAGTCTTCGGCAATGGCTCTCCGCGCTTCGGGAGCGCCGATGGCGGGGGTATAGCCGTGGATCTTAATGCTGTCGGTGTCTTCCAAAATGGCACGGATGGTTTCTTCCACTGCCACGGGGGCAGGGATGGACGGATTGCCCAAAGAGTAATCAAACACATTTTCCGGGCCTACCAGCTTAGCCTGCTGCAGACCGTACTCAAACAAATCGCGGATCACGGAACGATTGGCACCTAATGCCCACATTTCCTTGGATACCATAGGAATACCTCCTGATTCATTATGTAGCACCCCGAAGGGTGCCTTATTTCGATACTTTTTTATTATATCAGGGCTATAGGAAAAATACAAGAGAAATCTGCAAAATAATCAGAAAATTTTGTTCAAGTTGACAGAAGGACATAGCCCCCTGCAAAAAACCGCCGGGAAGCGTTTTTCTGCTCTCCGGCGGTTTGGCTATTACTTTGCTTTGTGAAGTCTTTCCCGCAGGCGGGTCAGCAGCTTATCCAGGGGAGGCAGCAGCACCAGAGTAAACACCAGATTGGCTGCGCCGTGGATCAGGTCATAGGGCACACCGGCCAGCCACCAGGAAAGGGCCCCTTCCCTGCCCAAAAGATACAAATGGGTAGGCAGACACAAAGCCCCGAAGGCAATGCCGAATACGCCAGCCAAAAGAGCATACAGTACATAGGAGTTCAGTTTCCGAATGGCCATGGTCAGCACTACCAAAAGAGGCCACACATACACATAGGCAAACCACCAAGTGCCAAAGCCAAAGACCAGCCCTTCCAAAAGTACATAGACAAAGACTGTATACAGGCTCTTCCATCCGAAGGTTATGGTAGTCAAAATCAGGAGGACTGCCACCAGATGAATATTAGGCAGAGCCGCCATGGCTACCTTGGAGGCAAAGATCAGCGCTGCCATGAGAGCCAGAACAGAAAGCTCCCGCAGATTTAATTTACCATGTGAGGACATAGAACTCATACACATCGCCGTCATTCATAATGGTCTGGCTGGCACCGGTTTCTCCCATAACGCCGTTGATGTTGAAGCACCATGCCTTGTTTTCTGACTGATAGGCAGTTTCTCCATCCATGGCATCGATCCACAGGCCGTAGGCATCGTCATGGCCTACCACAAAATCTGCTTCCGCCAGTGCTTCTCCCAGATAGGTCTTGTCGGTGTTCAGGATAAATTCCTTTTTGGTGCCATCGCTATGGGTGACTACCACGGTGATAGTGATTTCGTTCTCGCCCTTGGCTTCCAGCTGAGCCTGCCGGGGAGCGTAGTAGCCAAAGTACCAGGCGCAGGCCATGCCTACTACCAGAACCAGAACGCACAGGACTACAATAAGGATTCGCTTGTTGTTTGACATAAAAAATACTTCCTTTCTTTTGCATTCCACGCAAAGAAAAGGAAGCTAGTCCCGTCAAAACAGACGGCTGGCAGTGGCTGTGGCTCGCAGCTCTTTGCGCGGCGGCTTTCACAGGTATTCTGACTCAGTTTCTCCGCATCTTCGCCTTCCCGGTTTCCCAGTGGCATATAGAAGACGCTCCACCTTACAGCGACGGCATCGTGGGGGATTTGCACCCCGCTTCCCTGAATGAAAGCTTGTTATTTTGTTGCGGTTTTATGGTAGCATAAACGGGTAATAAAGTCAAGAAGGAGTTGCAGCAGTGAGTAGTGTTGAATTTTAGATGAGAAGTGCAAATTCCTGTTTATCGGGCCGTTTTCGATAGAAGGCTGTAGGGCGGGGGCATGCCCCCGCCGGGCAGTATCGAAATTGTTGCACCGATTTTTAAGGCAAAACCCTTCGTTTCCCGTGTTATCGGCAATGCCTATCAAGGAA
>JAZQXK010000001.1:0-16647 GCA_045632785.1 Faecousia sp. | reverse complement strand
CTCTTCTAGCTGTTTGTCTTTTTCCTTCGCACCCGGCTCATTTTTCAGGGAAACAAAGGAAAATGTGGGTACACTATCCAGACTGACGGTCACACCGTATTCCTCCTGCTCAATAGAGAATCGCCCTGCCCACTGCTCCGGTAAGGTTAGAGAGAAATTCCACTCCGGGTAGTCATAATGCAAGGCCACAGGAGGCCGGGTTTCCTCCACAGGGGGTTCGGTTTCTTCCACAGGTGGGACAGTTGCTTCTGTGGGGGGCTGGGTTTCCGGAGATTGAGCAGGGGCGCAGCCAAAGAGACAGGAGAGGACAAGAAGTAGGGCAAGGAGCTTTGGGAAATTCTTTTTCATGGGAAGCACCTCCAAAGATTATTCTTCATTTTTCTTCTTTATGCTACTATAACACAATAGCAGAGGGCTTTCATAAACGAACTATAAACATTCTTTGAATAAAGTATGAATGAAAGAAGCGAACCGAAAAACGGCTCGCTCCCAAAATAATTTACTTTTCTGCCTTCTCTACTGCATCAGCCGCATCCTTCAGGGCATCAGTATTCACCGTTTCCATGAGGCCGCTGTCAAAGGCAAAGGCAACCGCAGGATCCATGGGCAGTCTTGCCAGCACAGGAACCCCAAACTGGTCTGCAACGGATTCAATGTTGCTCTCACCGAACACAGACAGCTTCTTGCCGCAGTCGGGGCAGAGAACGTAGCTGTAGTTCTCCACCAGACCAAGAACAGGAATGTGCATCATGTTTGCCATTTTAACCGCCTTGCTGACGATCATGGAAACCAAAGACTGGGGGCTGGTGACAACCACTGCGCCGTCAACAGGCAAGGACTGGAACACAGTCAGGGGCACATCACCCGTTCCGGGAGGCATATCCACAAAGAGATAATCCACATCTTCCCAAACCACATCCGTCCAGAACTGCTTGACCGCACCGGCAATCACAGGGCCACGCCAAACAACGGGGTCGGTATCGTTATCAAGAAGCAGGTTGATGGACATGACCTGAATACCGCCTCTGGTGATGGCAGGATAAAGACCATCTTCATTGGCGCCGGAACACTCATTGACACCGAAAGCCTTGGGCATGGAAGGGCCTGTAATATCCGCATCCAGAATACCCACACGATAGCCACGGCGGGCCATAGCAACCGCCAACTGGGCAGTTACGGTGCTTTTGCCAACACCACCCTTGCCGGACATGACCGCAATGACCTTCTTTACCTTAGAAAGGGGATTCAGCTTTGCCAGCAGGCTTTCTGCTTTGCGCTCACCGCAGTCAGAACCGCAGGTGGAGCAATTTCCGCTACAAGAACTACTCATTTTTACAACGCTCCTATTTCCGGGTTTTCCCGGTTTTATTTTTATTCTTCCCTATTATAGCACTTTTATCTGGGCTGTCAACCGTTCCAAAATCCGCAAACATTGTGTTCACAGTAAGCTTTGTAAACCGAAGGATGTTTTGCAAAAATGTTGTTATAGTGGAATCGCGGCTTTTGTAAGTAAGTTTTTGGTCATTACAGACAAAATGGGGTATCACATAGTTAACGGCACTTACATTCGTACACCAAATCATTTTCAGTTAACAGTTTCTAGATATTGCTCATATCATAGTCAAAATAGTTTCTTCCACATACTTTGCACTTATGCGAAAATCTAGAGATGTATCCTCCACACCAACCACATTTCCCTTCTTCTTCCCATCTCATGCCTTGCCAGCGAGTATAGAATGGTGTGCCTTTAAAACCTTCTGCATTTTCCTCAAAGTGCACATAGACTACATCTCGCAATTTTTCACATCCATAAAAAGCTCCATGGGCAATATACTTAACACTATCGGGAATAAAAATCTTTGTGAGGCTCTTGCACTCAAAAAACGCATCCCATTCAATTGCTTCAACTCCATCAGGAATAGTCACACTTTTTAACTTATCAAACTCAGCAAAAGCTCGTTCGCCAATGACCGTTACGCCTTTTGGGATAACCGCATTAACCGAAGAGCCTCGGTATTCAAGCAAACGACCTGCGCGGATAACATAATCAGCGGTAGCAGTGTTGTATACATTTACAACATTTGCAGTGATATGGTTATGGTTGGTAATATTATAATTGTTGATCGCTTTTTCCACAATGAAAGCAGAACCACAGAATTCGCATATTGCTGCATCCTTTGCAGAATCAACAACGAGTGTTGCTCCGCAATTGGTACACTTTGCTTCAACAAATGGCATAATAACGCCTCCTTATGTATGATTTTTAAGTATAACACAAAACTTGATTCAATTCAACACTATGCTCCGCTGTCTTCATCTGTGGGCCGCTTCCCACTGCTCCATCAGCTCTAAAAGTTCCATTTCCGCTTCTTCCTTTTCCTCCAAAAGCCGGGTCAGCTCATGATAATCGGCGGCGGCTTTTTCAATTCCCTCGTCCAGCTCCTTGATTTTCTGCTCCTGCTTTTCGATTTCCCGCTCCAGACGGCGCACCAGCTTCTCCTGCTCCTTGCTGCCGCCTTTGGGCTTTTCCTTCTTAGGCTTGGGCGCAGCGGGAGCAGCCTGCTTCGTCATGGCTTCATGCTCCAAAACAGAGCGGTACTTACTATAGCCAAAGGGGAAATCCCGCACCCTGCCGTCTTCCAAAAGCCAGATGCGCTCGGCAAACTTCTCGATAAAATACCGGTCATGGGACACGAACAGCAAGACACCTTCAAATTCCTCAATGGCGGCCTCCACCCATTCTCTGGCAGTAATGTCCAGATGGTTGGTGGGCTCGTCCAGAATCAGCAGGTTAATTTTCTCGTCCATGAGCATACACAGCCGCAGGCGGGACTGCTCGCCACCGGAGAGTGTGCCCACCGTCTTAAATACATCTTCGCCTGAGAACATGAATGCACCCAAGCGATCTCTGGCCGCCTGGGGGGTCAGGTTCTTTTCGTAGAGCATAGTATCGTAAAGGCTTCTTTCCGGGTGGGAGAAGCGGATGGTCTGGGGCAGGTAGCCCCACTTCACTGTAGGGCCGAATTTGATCTTGCCCTCGCAGTCCTCGTCCCCTAAAAGGCAGCGAATAAAGGTAGTCTTACCTGCGCCGTTGTCACCTAAAATGGCAATGCGCTCCCCGCCACGCACATGAAGATCTACCCCGGAGAACAGTTCCAAAGAACCGAAGCTCTTGCTCAGATTCTTGGTTTCAAATACCAGATCTCCAAAGAAATCCCGCTGGGCAAAGGATGCCTTCATGGTTTTTTCCACCGTGGGGCGTTTGGTTTTCTCAATGCGCTCCATGCGGTGCTGAATGGACATGGCACGGCGGTACAAGGTGCGGTTGTTGATACCCCAGCCCTTCATGCGCTCCACCGTATATCCCAACTGCTTTAATTTTGCCTGCTCCTGCTGATACTGCTTCATTTGCAGGTCGAAGCGGGCTTGCTTTTCATCAATGTAGAAAGAATAGTTGCCGGAATAGAACTCTCCGTGCCCCTCCGTGATCTCAATAATGCGATGGGCGACCCGATCTAAGAAGTAGCGGTCATGGGAGATGGTGAGAACCGTCCCCTTGAATTTGGAAATGTATTCTTCCAGCCATTCCACGCTCTTTAAGTCCAAGTGGTTCGTTGGCTCGTCCAAAAGCAGAATCTCCGTCTTTTCCAAAAGCAGGCGGGCCAGATTGACCCGGGTCTTTTCGCCGCCGGAAAGGCTGTCAAACTCCTGATTGCGCTGCTCCGCAGTAATGCCCAGGCCGTTGCAGACCTTATCCGTGTCCACATCCATGTCATAACCGCCCTGGGAGGCAAAGCGGGCTGTCAGTCGGTCATACTCAGAAAGCACCGCCTTATCCGCGCCCAAAGCCATTTTATTTTCCAACTCCTGCATCTGCCGCCGCAGCTTCAGCAGGGGTGCAAAGGCAGAGCGCAGCACATCCTCTACGGTGTAGCCCCAGGGATAGCGGGGAATCTGAGAAATCAGACCCAGCCGCTTATGGGGGTTCACATAGACCTCTCCGGAATCGAAGCCGATCTCTCCGGTGAGGATGCGGAAAAGGGTGGTCTTGCCGCAGCCGTTGCGGCCCAAAATGGCAACGCATTCCCCTTCCTGTATATCAAAACTAAGTCCGTCCAGCAAATTGTCCCCAATTTCAAAGGACTTTACCAGATCTTTTACTGAAATATCTATCATAGGCTATCTCCAGGTTTAGGTGCCTTGTTCTTGGCAAATATACTCCAATATTTCTTCTAATTCCTGCCTTGTATACAGCAGATTCAAAGCCTCCAGCATGGCGTTAGGGCTCATTTTCTCCGGCAAATTCAGGTGCTTTAGAAGCCGCAGTCTAAGCTCTGCGCTTCCTGCCCAGCCGGACAGTCCCAGCTCCATCAAATCTGCCTTGGTCATTTCACCACGGACAGAAGGTGCGTTTTCATCCAAAAAGGTAGCCCCTGCCCGGCGCAAGGCTTCCACAATAACCTCCGGGCGCATTCCTTCTACGCCCAGCTTTCCTTCCTTGCCCGGTGCGGATTTCCGCCGCTCTTTCCCAAATATATCGGGAATATAGGCTTGCTTCACCAGTTTGGGGGCAATGGTTCCCTTTAGGAAATTGCGAATGACGAAGCCCGCTCCGTCAGAATCCGTGAGGATAATCAGTCCCCGCTTTTGGGCTGCCTGCCGCAAAAGGGACAATTGTTCTTTATCCTTAAATATTCCAAACCCGTGGGTTTCCAAAATGGTAGCATCCACGATCTGGCTGAGGGTATTCTTATCATAACGCCCCTCTACCACAATGACCTCTTTGATCTTAATCATAGCGCATCTCCTGAGCAAGCTGCAAAAGGAGCATTTCCAGAAGCCGCTGGGGGTCATCGTAGGAGGTCTTCATTTTTTCATCGGTTTCTACCACCAACTCTGCGGCTTTTTGGCAGAAGCGTGCAGAAAAGTGTTTTGCAGCCGCCATTGTCTTTCGGGCCGGATAGTCCTTCATGCCGCAGACACGCATCAGGTCGTCCCCACCCTTGCCGCAGTCCATAAGAATCCGGGCAGCAGACAATCGGCGCAGGTGGCTTCCCACTGCACCCAAAATCGCAATAGGCTCTTGCTGCATTTTGAAAAGGACTTGCAGCTTGCTCATAGCCCGCTCAAAATCTCCTGCACCCAGAGCATCGGTCATGTCAAAAACCACCGCATCCATGACGGGTTCTACCACCGCATCAATATCGGACTTTCTGATCTCAGAGTCCGGAGCAAAGGCTGCAACCTTTTCGATCTCCCCGGAAAGGGCAGTCATGGTGCCTCCTGTAATGTCAATGAGATAGTTGGCATTCTGGCTGGATATGGTCTTGCCGTGGCTGCGGAAGTGCCGCCCGATCCAGGCGGTCAGTTCCCGGGGACTTTGCTTGGGAAATTCTACGGTGAAAACCGCCTTGGAAATGGCAACAAACAGCTTTTTCTGCCGCTTGTCCGGCTTATAGTCGGAGGTAGCATAAGAGAAGAGCAGAACACAATAGTCCGGAAGGTCACCAAGAAGGGCGATCAGTTTTTCCCGGTCTTCCTCTCCCAGCTTAAACAGATCCACATCGTCTACCCGAACCAGGGTATAATCTGCCATCATGGGAAGATTCTCCACACTCTCCCAGAGAGCATCTACGGAGAAGGTTTCTGAAGAAAAGCGGTGGAAATTAAAGTCCTCCCCCATGGGGTCGATGAGCTTTTTGTGCAGCTCGGAGAGATAGTGCTGGAGCAAATAAGTTTCTTCGCCCCAGAGGATATATGCACGGCGGTATTGGCCGGTTTTTAGGTCCTTCTTAAATTCGTCCAGGGATGAAAGATTCATGTCTTTTGCCATAGGGCTAACCTCTAAAAATTAGTGTTCCTGCCTGATCTGTGCGATAGATCACGCAGCCCAGTTCTTCTGCTCTGCGGAGCATTTCCGAAGCCGGATGGCCATATGGATTATCCGCTCCAACGGAGATCGCCACCTGTTCCGGCCGCAGCAAATCCAGGAGGGCGTCTCCTGTGGAATTCTTTGCTCCGTGGTGTCCGGCAATAAGCAATTCCAACCGTGGCAGACTTTTTTTCTTCAAAAGCTGCCATTCTCCGGATATACTCATATCTCCGGTTATGAGTGTATCATATTTTCCTGCGGTAAACAACACCGAAAGCCCCGATTCGTTCGATTTTCCTTCCATAACCGGAGCAAATACGGAAAGACTGGCATCTTCCCAAGTAATCGACAAATCCTTCTCCACATAATAGACCCGGCTTCCCAGTTCTCCCAGGGTTCTACACGCAGGGTCATCCGTCACCAAAGGAAGGTAGAGGGCATCGACCCTAATGCGGCTGAGGAAGTGAGCTGCTCCCGAAATGTGGTCATCATCGTAATGAGTAAGAATCAGGCCGTCGATGCGGGTAATACCCTGGGTGCTCAAATATCGGGCAGCCGCTTCTCCCGCTGCTTCCCGCTCTGAGCCCCCGCAGTCTACCACAAATGTACGGCCGCTGCTTTGCAGGACCACACACTGCCCTTGCCCAACATCCAGAACCGTCACCCGATAATCTTCCAAAAGACTTTCCAGAGCCGGCAGCAAAAGGGAAAGGAGCAGCAAAAAACTAAGTCCTCCCGCCAAAAGCAACTTGCCTTTGTATTGATTGATCAGGAACAGGGAAAGCAGCACACCTGCGCCTATTAAAACTACAGTAAAATAGGGGTTATACTGGGTATAGGCCGCTGCACAAGGAATCTTACCAAAGAGTTCCCCTATCTCCATAATATAACGAATGAGCCAGCCGGACAGCTCTGCGAAGACCATTCCCCCCATGGGCCAGAAAGTGCCCAGGATACAAGCGCCAACCGTACCATAAAAGCACCAATTCACTGCCCACAGAAGAAGGGCATTGGTTATTGGGGCAATGAGGCTCACCATACGAAAATGAAGAGCTAGAAGTGGCACAGTAAACACAGCGGTGCTGAGAGAAACCGCAACCGTTGTCAGCAGATACCGGATCAGCTTTCCCAAATAGCCGAGGTGAGCGCATTCTCCGCAGATCCATTGCGTCATGGGCTGCGCGAAGCACTGAATCCCCACCACTGCTCCAACGGAAAGCTGAAAGCCCACCGAGGCGATCACCGTAGGGTTGACAATCAAAAGAGCCAGTGCGCCAATTGTCAGAGCGGTAGGGCCATCATATTCCCGATCTACCACCTGGGCAATAATACTCAGGCTTAGCATCACCGCTGATCGAACCACCGAGGGGGTAAAGCCGGCAACCGCAGTAAAAAGCCAAATCGCAGGAAGACCCAACAACGCAGCAAGGAATCTTCGCCGGAAGATCAAGACCTGCACCATGCCGAAAGCAATGGAAAGGTGCATTCCCGATACGGCGACAACATGGGAAATACCAGATATGGAAAGGTTGTTTCTCTGGGTATAGGTCAGGGCAGACTTATCCCCAAGCAGCAGCGCCTTTGCAAATCCCACAGTATCGCAATCAAACAGATCCTCCAGCAAGGAGGAAATTTCCTGCCGCAATCGGGCCGGGAAGGTTCGGATGCTGTCCTTCCCCGGAATAAGGGTTGGAGCATCCTCAGCATAGGCCAGAAGGTAAACACCCTCTGTGCGGTGGTAGGTAGGCTCGTGGGTGCCACCCTCTACGGTCATGCGAAGCCTTGCTTTGACTGCAACCGTGTCCCCGGGCTGGGGCATGACCTCATCGCTGTT
This sequence comes from Faecousia sp., assembly GCA_045632785.1. Taxonomy (GTDB): domain Bacteria; phylum Bacillota; class Clostridia; order Oscillospirales; family Oscillospiraceae; genus Faecousia. The sequence goes on along the minus strand of JAZQXK010000001.1, from coordinate 8,941 downwards.
CAAATACAAGCGGCAGCCGTAGGCCCGATCATTTAGAGTAACAGCGCCGTCTATCCGCAGACCATAATCTGTTTCTGCCGGGTAATCCTTTACATAAAGGGAGATTTGCTCTGTCTTTCCGTCCAGAAAGCGGACCGGGCTTAAATAGATGCTATTGAATATAGAAAACCAGCAGCAGCCCACCGACAACCCCAAAGCTGCCAAGGCCGCTGCTGCAAAGGCAATTCCCCGATGCCGTGCCAGGGAAAAGCCTCCATAAATCAAAAGGCTGACGGAACAAAGAAAGAGCAGCCATGTACCCGGCGCAAAATAAGTGCCCAGAGCACAGGCCGCTCCAAATCCCAAGGTGAACCAGAGAAGCTTTCGCATCAAGGTTTCCCCTCTCTATCTCTTATGTTATGTGATATTATTTCAGTTCGTCGCAATAGACCGCACGAGAACCGCCAATAAACTTGGGACGGGTTCTGGCGCAGAGGATGGGGGCTTGCCCAACTGTTTTGACGGACAAACGTACAGGCACGGCAACCTCTTTCAGGTGCATTCCAATCAGCGTGCCACCAATATCCAGACCCGCATCTGCCCGAATATGCTCCACAGCAACAGGTCTTTCAAAATGCTCCCAGGCTGCTGTGGCAAAGGAGCCGCCTGCCTTGGGCTGCGGTTTTACATTAACCACCTCATAGCCCCGGCGCAGGGCCGCTTCTTCCTCCAGAATCAACGCCCTGTTCAAATGCTCACAGCATTGCACCGCAAGAAAAATTCCCCGCTCCTGCAAAACCGGATAGATTCCCGCAAAAGCTGCCTGCGCAGCCTCCATGCTGGAATTTTTGCCAATGGTCATACCAACCATCTCACTGGAGGAGCAGCCAACGACCAAAAGGCTTCCCTGCTTTAAGCCTGCGGCCTCTACCAGCTCTAAAGCTGCCTGGGCCGCTTGCTTTTCGATCTGTCGCAGCATATATTTCTCTCCTTTTATGCAGCCACCAGTGCCGCAATATGGAATATTTTACTATCTCAAGTATATCTCACAAAATCTTTGAATGCAAGCATTTTCTGCGTGTTTGTCAGATTTGGGTCTTATAAGGATCCCCTATGGAAGGATCACTCCATCTGCCCAGGGAAGCAGGACATGATCTGCTTTAGCATTTCCTCCCATGTCCAGGGCTCCCTCTCCTGCAGCCACAGCTCCAAAGCCTCTGTAGTTGCCCCGGCATAGAAACGCACCTGGAAATCCGTAACCATTCGCCCGGGAAGCAGTGCCTCCAGCCGCTCTCTCACCACGGGGCACATCAGCTCTTCAAAGTGCTCGTGGAAGGAGTTTTGCCCCTTGACCTCCATAGCTCTGCGGTAGAAGCCACGGTTCTCCCTGATCCGCTCCAGAAGCTTTCCCAAAAAGGCCCAGCCGGTCACCCCGGTCTCCGAAACCTCCAAAAACTCCATATCATAGATCCAGTTCAGAAGGTCATACTTGTCCTTAAAATGATAATAAAAGCTCTTGCGGTTCATATCGCACCGATCGCAAATCTCCCCGATGCTGACACCGGAAAAGGGTTCTTCCTGCATCTGTGCCTTTAAGGCTGCGGCCAGAGCTTTTCTTGTAATATTGGAGTCTGCCATAACATAACCTCCCAACAGGGTTTGCTTGGTGAACAAAAAAAGACTTATCCACCTGCGTAGATAAGTCTCGTCATTTCAGATGATACCAGCCATAACGGCTTGCTGTTGATAACATCCCACAGAAGCTGCGGTGACTACTCCCTTACTATACTACAGTATAGCGAAAGCTGCCGATTTTTGCAATGGGTTAGAGAAAAGTTTTTTCTCATTTTTCTTTGGATGTCCCAAAATGTAACATTTTGAGTCGGTTGTGCAAAAATAGGACAGATACAAAATCTGTCCCTCATATTTTCCCACACTTTCGGCTATAATCTAACCCATCATTGACAGGAGGTATTTCCATGTTATTCCATTCCGAACAGGAAAGCACAGTTCTGCAAACCTTGCAGACCGAGCCCACCACCGGTCTGACTCAGGAACAGGCCCAGCAAAAGTTAGAACAGTATGGTGAAAATAAGCTGCAGCAGAAAGCCAAGAAGACCATGTTCCAGCGTTTCCTGGATCAGTTCAAGGACGTTATGATCCTGATCCTTCTTGCAGCCGCAGGTGTTTCTTTCTTCATCGCCTGCACTGAAGGCAATCCCAAGGAGTTTATTGAGCCTGCCCTGATCCTTCTCATTGTGGTTCTAAACGCCATTATGGGTGTTGCCCAGGAGAGCAAGGCTGAAAAAGCCCTGGATGCCCTCAAGAGTCTGTCTGCCCCCCATGCCAGAGTGATCCGGGATGGACAGGAGCAGATCATTGATGCAGCCCTGCTGGTGCCCGGTGATATCATCCGTCTGGAAGCCGGCGACTTCATCCCCGCTGACGCAAGACTGCTTCGCAGCGCCGGCCTCAAGTCCGAAGAATCTGCCCTGACCGGTGAGTCTGTCCCCTCCGAGAAGGATGCCACCGCCACAGTCGCAGAAGATGCCGCTTTGGGCGACCGCACCAACATGGTCTTCTCCGGCTGCTCCGTTACCTATGGCACTGCAACTGCTGTTGTCACCGCCACCGGCATGGACACCGAAATGGGTAAGATCGCCAATCTTCTGGACAGCGAGGAAGAAGGTCAGACTCCCTTGCAGCAGAAGCTTTCTCAGCTTGGCAAGTATCTGGGTGTCGTTGCCCTGGCTGCCTGCGCTGTAATCTTTTTGGTCGGTCTTGTGAACGGCATTCCTCCCATGGAGATCTTTATGACTGCTGTATCTCTGGCAGTATCCGCCATTCCTGAGGGTCTTCCCGCCATCGTTACTATCGTGCTCTCTATCGGCGTGCAGCGCATGGTAAAGAAAAATGCCATTATCCGTCGGCTTCCTGCCGTAGAAACTCTGGGCGGCGCTTCCATTATCTGCTCCGATAAGACCGGCACTCTCACCCAGAACCGCATGACCCTGGTTCAGGCCTGGGCAGAAAACTCCCTGGTTCCCGAAAATATTTCTGCCAACAATTCCGAGGAAGTAAAAAAGCTTTTGGCTTACGGCACACTGTGCAGCGATGGCAGTGTGGTCTTCGCAGGTGAAAACGAACAGCACATCGGTGACCCCACAGAAACCGCCATCGTTCTGGCTGCCCATAAGAACGGTCTGCCTAAGGATGCCCTGAATAAACAATTCCCCCGGCTTGGCGAGATCCCCTTTGACTCCGACCGGAAGCTTATGACCACCATCCACACCATGAACGGCAAGTACATTGCCATTGTGAAGGGTGCGTTTGACATGATGGCCAGCCGCTGCGTTTCCGGCAATCTGGCGCTTGCCAAGGAAGTTAACGAGGACATGAGCAAGAACGCTCTGCGTGTGCTTGCAATCGCCTGGAAGGAGCTCCCCGAAGTTCCCGCCACTCCTGATCCCAAGGAACTGGAAAAGGATCTGCACTTTATGGGTCTGGTGGGCATGATCGATCCTCCCCGTCCCGAAGCCAAGAAGGCCGTTGCAGTCTGCCGCAAGGCCGGTATCAAGCCCGTTATGATCACCGGTGACCATGTGACCACCGCTTCTGCCATTGCCCGTGAGTTGGGCATTTTGCAGGAAGGCGACATGGCCATTACCGGCAAAGAGCTGGATGCCATGAACGACCGGGAACTGGATGCCGTTGTAGAGAGAATCAGCGTATATGCCAGAGTTTCTCCTGAGAACAAGATCCGCATTGTCAAGGCATGGCAGAGAAAGAACCAGATCGTTGCCATGACCGGCGACGGTGTCAACGACGCCCCCGCCCTGAAGGCTGCCGACATTGGCTGCGCCATGGGTATTACCGGCACAGATGTTGCCAAAGGCGCTGCCGACATGACCCTGACCGATGACAACTTCGCCACCATCGTGGATGCCGTCCGGGAAGGTCGCGGCATTTATTCCAATATTAAGAAAGTCGTTGGTTTCCTCCTGGGCACCAACATTGGCGAAGTTATTACTGTCTTCGTTGCCATGCTTCTGTGGCACAAGTCCCCCCTGCTTTCCATGCAGCTTCTGTGGATCAATCTGGTAACAGACAGCCTGCCCGCCATTGCTTTGGGCATGGAAGCCGTGGAAAATGACATTATGGACAGAAAGCCCAAGCCCAAGGATGAAGGTCTGTTCGCCCGTGGCTTCGGTATCCGCACAGTTCTGCAGGGCTTTATGTTCGGCGTTCTGTCCCTTGCCGCTTTCTATCTGGGTGAACGGATCACCGGCGTTACCGAAGGCGGTCAAACTCTGGCCTTTATGGTTCTGGCACTTTCCCAGGTTGTGCAGGCCTTCAATATGCGCTCTGAGCACTCCCTGTTTAAGACCGGCTTCTTTACCAACAAGACACTGAATAAGGCAGCTTTGGTTTCCGTTATTCTTGTTGCTCTGGTCATGTTCACCCCCATCGCTTCCCTCTTCGGCCTCATTATGCTGCCCTGGAAGCTGTACCTCATTGGTGCTGGCCTGATTCTGGTGCCTCTGGTTGTTATGGAACTTGCCAAAGCCGTTGGGCTGATTAAGGCATAAGGATTCCTCCCCTAGCATAACTGCATAAGCACAAAGGGTCTGCGGCTTTCAGCGCTGCAGACCTTTTGCTATACCAATGCGTTTGAGAATATATTTTGTTTGATATTTGTCTAAGTTTACTAAATTGTCTATTGACAAACATCCTGTTCATGTTATAATGAACATAAGAATTGAACTATTCATCATCGTTTTCCCTTCTGTGACCAAGCCGGCAGGTTTCAGGAGGTTTTGAAAACAGAAAGTCGATCCGCCGCCATAGTCACCCGGAAATATCCGGCGTAATGAAGAAAGGGTGATCTCAGCGAAAAAAGCACTCTCTTTGCTGTTTGCTCTGACCCTGATCTTCGCAATGGCAGCACCCGCATCTGCCGCTTACACAGGAAGGTTCTCCCGAGACGGCACTTACAACAATGTGGCGTATCTCATTTCTGCTGTATGTAATACTCGTGATTGCCGCGCTTCTATTACTTATGCTGATCCAAACAGCACTGTTAGATTACGGCTGACAGTTTTTGCTGCTACAGATGATAGTTACTTGATTTACGATTCCGGTAACAAATACTACACAGCCCAGGAATCTGTATCCGGCAGAGAAATTGAGAGCATTTCCGTCAGCTACTATATTCTCGGCTCCAATATTGCCTACGCAGAAGTAGATCCCAGCTAATTCATGTTTATTTCTTTCCCCAATTGATACTGTATATAAATACGGGATTCTTCTCCTTTGGGGAAGAATCCTCTCATGGATAAGGTGCAGTAATGAGAAAGCTTTTTATGTTGTTATTGTTTTTATTCGTCCTTTCTCTATATGCCTGTGGAGAAGGAGAAGTGCAAGAATCTGAGTGTTTGCCAAACAACTCACTACAGGAAACATCTGCCCCACCCACCTTACAGCCCTTGGTTCTGGAAATCCCTGCGGAAGAACGATGCGCTGCAACCGGTCAGTGCAGATTTGCGGAAACTGAGAATGGCTACTATATGCTTCGTTCAGAATATTTGTTCTATGCAGATAAGAGCGATTTGACCAACTGGGTGCTCGTTTGCAACAAACCATCCTGTGACCACAATCCCAATAATTGTGATGCCTATACTAGTATTTTCTGGTCAGCGGCTGATGGGTTGTTTCATATCACAGACTGCTTAGAGCAAAAATTTTTGGATGGACACTACTTCGTAAAGCGAAATTTGGACGGTTCTTCTCCCCAACTCGTTTTCACAGATCCAATTCTCCACGGAAAAACCAACGGTGCTACACTGCGAACAGATTTCGGCACAAACGATAGTTTTTATCGTTGCATAACCGCTATGCAGGAGGACGGAAATTGGAACTGCCTCGTATTGCAAGCAGATCAGCATGGTGTAAAGACATTGTTCTCATCAGTCTATCCCCCGGCCTCCGCAGGCGGGATACCCTTACCATGGATACACAATGGCGCAGTGTCTCTGGGAGGAGATCTGGTTTTGGAAAGCCAGTTTCCCTTAGATGGAACCCCCGATGAAAACAAGGAAGACTGGGCAAGTCGGGAGTTTAATTTGTATTATCAGGTGCATAACGATACCCTCCGGGAAATTAAGCTCCGCGAAGGCTGCGACCTCTACGGCGCATACATATCCGGAGATTCCCTGTGGCATTACCATGTAAACGACGGCTTCTATTATATGAACCTCGCCACCGGGGAGGAAGTCAAAATTGCAGATGCCGCCTACGAAAACGCTTACGGTCTGTGTTTAGACGGTAAACATATGATGGAATGCACATTATCTATATCGTCAGACCGCAGGGGTGCATCGGTGCCGCAGATGCAGTATTTTGATGGCGAAAGCTGGCATGAAATAGAACTGCCAGAGTATTGGAACACAAACTATTATCTCCAAATTTCTGCAATAACCTCTGACCGCATCTTTATGGAAGTTGATGACGATGCGAAGCGATCTGCAGACCGCCAGTGTGAACTGTGCTATATTATACTAACAGAAGATACCATTACTATTTGCGACAAATACCCAAATCGCCTATCTTTTCATTAATTCAAGTGCCTAATATGAAGTATTCTCTCCCGGAATCGAGCAGGCAGGTTTCAGAAGGTTTTGAAAACAGGAAGTCGATCCGCCGCCATAGCCACCCGGAAAATTCCGGCGTAATGAAGAAAGGAAGATTTCAATAAAAAAGCACTTTCCCTGCTGCTTGCTCTGACCCTGATCTTCGCAATGGCAGCACCCGCATCCGCAGCTTATACAGGAAGATTCTCCCGGGACGATACTTACAACGGTGTTGCGTACCTCATTTCCGCAGTATGCAACTCCGACAATTGTCGCGCTTCTATCTCCTATGCCGACCCCGACAGCGCTATTGAATTGTCCGTAACCGTGTATCCCGCCAACAGCACCAGCAGTCTTACCTACAATTCCGGCATCAAATATGTAAGTGACAAATATTCAATGAGCGGCAGAGAAATTGACCATATCTCCGCCAGTTTCAAAATTCTCGGCACAAACATTGCCAGTGTACAAGTCGATCCCGGCTAATTCCCTTCTTGAGAATCAATTTCAATTGATATGACTTAAAGTATTCGGGATTCTCCTCTTTTCCGGGGAGAATCCCCCTGAAAAGAGGCACATTCATGAAAAAAAGCGTTTTACTGCTTCTACTTGTATTTCTGCTTCATTTTAGTGCCTGCGGGACGAACACGCCCAAAACTACGGAAACTCCCACCGGAATCCCACAAAACAATGAAGCCGTACAAGGGGAAAATCCATCCTCCTTACAGCCTTTGGTTCTGGAGATCCCAGCGGAAGATCGTTGTGCCATGACCAGTAATTGCAGGTTTGCGGAAACAGCGCATGGGTACTATATGCTCCGCACTGATTATCTGTTCTATGCGGATAAGGTTGACCTATCCAACTGGGTACTTGTCTGCAACAAACCGTCCTGCGACCACAAGCGCGATTCCTGTGATGCATTCACAAATATCTTCTGGCCGATAGATGACGGCTTCTTCTATATTACAGACTGCATAGATCAAAAAAATTTGGGCGGGCACTACTTCGTAAAGCGAGATTTGGATGGTTCCTCTCCCCAGCTTATTTTTACCGACCCGATTCTCCACGGAAACACCAACGGTGCTACACTGCGAACAGATTTCGGTACAAAAGATAGTTTTTACCGTTGTATAACCGCTATGCAAGAGGACGGAAATTGGAACTGCTTAGTATTGCGAGCAGATCAGCACGGGGTGAGGACATTGTTCTCATCTGTCTACCCCCCAGCCACCACCGGAGGGATACCTTTACCTTGGATACACAATGGTGCAGCATCCATACGAGGGGATTTAGTTTTGGAAAGCCAATTCCCTTTGGATGGAACTCCTGACGAAAACAAGGAGGACTGGGCAAGCCGAGAATTCAATCTATATTATCAGGTATACGGAGATTCTATCCGTGCCCTTAAACTCTCCGAAAACTGTGACCTTTATGGGGCGTATATCTCCGGTAATTCCCTGTGGCATTATCACATGAATGATGGCTTCTACTATATGGACTTGTCCACCGGGGAGGAAGTGAAAATAGCCGATGCCGCCTATGAAAATGCCTATGGTCACTGCGTGGACGGAAAGCATATGGTGGAATGCTCTCTCAGTGTTCCCGGCTACACTCGTGATGCAACAGAGGCAAAAATGCGCTATTTTGACGGCGAAACTTGGCACGAACTGGAACTGCCGGAGCATTGGAATCCTCAGTATAAATTCCGGGTCTTGGCAGGTGCTTCTGACCGCATTGTTTTTACAGTAGATGATGATGCCGAGCGTTCCTATGACCGCCAGCAGGAGTTAGGATATATCATTTTGGGTGAGGATTCTCTCACCATTTGCGACAAGTACCCCAGCCGTGTTTCCTTTGATTAAACCCACACCAAACCGACCCCACCGCCCAAGCTGGGGTCGGTTTTTCAAAATTCCATCTTTCTGATGCTCTCGCCAGCTTTGTGTATTTTTATTTGACAAATTTAACTGTATCTGGTACTATGTTGTTACAACAACAAGCTAATCAAAGAGGAGGGCATTTTATGAAAAAGAGCCTATTACTTCTTCTGCTTGCATTTTTGATTCTTTTAAGTGCCTGCGGCACAGACTCCCCCCCAAATACGGAAGCCCCCACAGAGTTTTTACAAAATGTGCAAACAGACGAACAACCTGAACAGACGACACCCCCTACGCAATCCAATCTAAAGCCGGTGGTATTGGAAATCCCTGCGAAAGAACGCTGCGCTTCAACAAGTCGATCTCGGTTTGTAGAAACAGAAACAGGGTACTATATGCTGCGCTCCCATGCATACCTGTTCTATGCGGACAAAAGCGACCTGACCAACTGGGTAC